>JAYTQQ010000184.1:0-6402 GCA_043746635.1 Bdellovibrionales bacterium
TTCGACAACAAGCTTGTCTTTTTCTTGCTGGGTAATCTTATTTGGAGCTTCTTTGTACTTTCGAATGACACCATTACCAGACATTTTTAAACCACCCTCGAAAATTTTTTTTCCTAGAATCTAAGCTTATCAAATTGAGAACGTGACTGATAGTCTAATTCTTTTCATGCCACTCCGACGAGTTGTTCCCAGAAAAACTGTAGATTTCCTTTACACTCATCGAGCGCTTGATACGATTCAAAGCTTTTTGCGAGCTTCGTAAGTGCATGAGCTGACGGACTTTGTGAGAACGATTGTGTCACAAGTTGTTGATTTTTGGTGGCCTGTCTCAAATTGAGATCAGAAGGGATTGAACCCTTATAATCTAGGCTTACGTAGAGAAACTTCTGTACGACTTCATCAAGCTTGCGAAATATCTTTGCGCCTTCTTGTTCATCTCGAACTTGGTTACATATAATAGAGAAGCGATTTTCACGACAACGCTGGTTCAAGACTTTAATCAGGGCGTACGAATCTGCAAAACTCGAAGGGTCTGGATTGAGCACGACGCAAATTTCCTGAGCGGCAGCGTTGAGGTATAAAACGTTGTTATCAATGCCTGGCGAAGTATCAATCAGCATGTAATCATACTTCTGGCCTAGACCACTGACTTGGTCTAGAAGAAACTGTCGTTCAAAAACCTTAAGATTTTGTAGATCATAAAGGCCGCTGCCGCCCGGGATAAGCGTAAGCCCGTCTTCAACTTCAACCAAGATTTCTTCGAGCTTCGCTTCACCGATGATGAGGTCATGAATGTTCTTTTGTGCACGAACTTTTAACATGATATCCACGTTTGCCATTCCGAGATCGCCATCGAGAATCAATACTCGGTAACCCTTCTTATGAAGAATCATCGCGAGGTTAACTACGATCGAGGTTTTTCCGACGCCGCCTTTACCTGAAGTGATGCTGATCGTGCGGGTCGCGTTTGAATGAAATTCTGAATGTGTGCGTTGGCTAAATCCCATGGCCGTTAACTCCCTTTTGAATGCGTGTAAGTTTAAAAATTAAATCGAGAATGCGCTCTTTGGTCGCTTCTTCAAAATCTTCAGGAATCGAGTTACCGATACCGAATGAATTCAGAGAAATATTGAGGGCGCGACTGACATTGACGATCACTCCATGCTGAATAGATTGATCAAGATTCGTAAAAATAAGATCTTGATAATTCGCTAAACGAAAGCGTTTGCAGTTATCGAGGCAATCGCTATCTTTCGAAATACAATTGAGGACCAAGTGAGAAATGGCTGCCATCTCTGGTGGCGGCATCACCGCTCTTAAAAAATCAATTTCATTTAAATCTCTGAGCTGCATGCCCGGAGTATCAACCAAAAAATGATCAATGTGTGCAAACTGCGACATGATGCCGGCGAAATCATTTTGTGATCTTAAAACAATAAAAGGAACGTTCAATATTTGCGTGTAAATTTTAAGTTGATCGACAGCGCCCACTTTTAAAGTGTCGGTTGTTAAAATCGCGATACGTTTCTTCTTTTTGAGACTCAGGTAGCTCGCCCATTTCACCAACATTGAAGTCTTACCACTGCCCGCTGGGCCAACGAATACGTGAGTACGGCCTTGAAACGGATCTCTGCTTATTTTTGTATTCGTCAAAAACCAACGTGCTACGTAGGCATCAACGAGAGGACGCTTCTTCATTTGAAGGGCATCCATTTCTTTTTGGGCCCCAATTAAAATTTCAGAAGTGAGTTCTGGGCTGACTCCACTCTCGAGGAGCTTTTGAAACATGAAACTCATTTCAAAATGAATTCCATATTCGGCTCCAGGGTGAGAGTGAACCGGCGTCTGAACATTGTTTTTCAACAAATACTGAAGACGATAGATTTCTGACTGCAAAACTTCTATCTGTTCTCCACGAATGGCCGTAGAAGCCGCGAGCGGTACAGGTGTAGCCGGAGCTTTCGTAGCTAATTTCTCGAAACGAAAGTCTTCATTCGGGTCATTCGTAATATCGCCATAATTATTTTTAATCGAAGTGCCCTTGGGAACCTTGCTTTCAAGTGCACTCATTCCCGCAGAAAAAGCTTCTTTGGCGGCGTTACGAATTCTGCTCAGCGAGCGTGGAGTGAGGCTTGAAGCTTCATCGGCAAGCTCCTGTGCCCGTGGATGCTGTGTGCGAGGAATCTGTAGCTTCGGCGCACGGGCTTGAAAGCTCTCTTCTTCATCTTCATCTGGAATATCGATATAAGAAACTGAAGTCACATTTCGTTTTAACTTAGCAACCGGAGTCTGCGATCGAAAACTCATTTCGCTCTGTCCGTCGAGGCCTAAAACTTTAGACAGAGGAGAGTTGCGATTATTTTCGGTGAGTCTGCGATCGACAACTTTTTCGATAATGTTACGTTGACCTTTCGCACCCGTGTTGCGAAATCTCTCTTTCGTGTCTATGTCCATTCTTGATTCGGTAAATTTCTTTTTATGCAGGGTAAATTCACTGACCGCTGCGGTCACTTCGACTTCGCCCTGACCCGTTCCGCGCTTGACATCACGTGCGGCTAAAATGACGGCTTCAGGACCAAGCTCTTCCTTGATCATCTTCAAAGCGTCTTTCATTGTTTTAGCACTGAACTTTTTAACCCGCATTTGACAACTCCACGGTGCCTACAGAGGCAATTCTGGCTTCAGCCGACAATTCGTTATGTGACAGAACGATCAGTTGAGGAATAAATCTAGATGTTAATTTAAAGAGATGACGACGTGCCGTCGGGCTCGTGAGTAGGATCGGTTGAGACGCAATCTCTGGATGCGACTCTATCGTAGAAGCAATGCTCTCAATCATTTGGTGAGCAATTTTTGGATCCATCACGAGTTGAACACCCTGTTCAGTTTGCAAAAGAGAATTCGCTATAAGCTCTTCAATTTGTGGTTCGAGGCTCACGACCGAGACGCTTCCATCTTCGGTTTTAAATTTCGCGGTGATGCTTCGAGAAAGTGCTTTGCGAACTCCCTCTGTGAGAAGCTCAGGATCTTTCGTGCGGGTTGCTTCATCCGCAAGATTTTCAAAGATCGTGAGAAGATCACGAATCGAAACTTGTTCACGTAAAAGATTTTGCAAGACTTTAACGATCGTTCCGAGATGGAGCGGATCCGGAATTAGCTCTTCGATAACCTTAGGATATTGCTTTTTAAAGTTTTCAACCAAGTTCGAAACTTCTTGTCGACCCAAAAGTTCATGCGCGTGACCACGTACGATTTCGGTTAAGTGAGTTGCCATAACTGTTGGTAAATCCACAACGGTGTAACCTGCCATCTCGGCTTCTTCTCTTTGATTGCGAGCAATCCAGATAGCGTCGAGTCCAAACGCCGGTTCTTTCGTTGGAGTTCCGTCGATGCGACTGATGACATTACCCGGATCCATCGCAAGCAGCGCGTCTGGACGCAAGACTCCTCCTCCGACTTTATTTCCCTTTATCATGACTCGATATTCGCCAGGCTCAAGTTGTAAGTTATCTCGGATATGAATACTCGGCACAATGATTCCGAGATCGATCGCAAATTGTTTTCTGATGCTCACGATACGTTCGAGCAAGTCACCACTTTGTTCACTCTCAACGATATTGATCAAGCCGTAACCAACTTCTAATTCAACTAAGTCGAGAGGCAAAAGATTTTCGATACGTTCTTTTTCTGGTTTCGAAGCAATATCGTCCGCCACTTTTTTCTCTTTATCTTTTGCTTCAGCTTTGTAGCGTGTGAGAACCCAAGAGAGTCCACCCATTCCTGCTCCAATTGTAAAGAACGGAATGCCCGGAAGTCCCGGAACCATCGCGAGTAAAGCCATGACACTTCCGACTACGCCGACCGCGCGTGGATTTAAGAAGAGTTGAGATACAACCTCGTTACCGATGTCCTTTCCAGATGAACTGCGGGTTACTATCGTACCGGCAGCAGTTGAAATGATCAGTGCAGGAATCTGAGAAACGAGACCATCACCGATTGTTAATTTCGTATAGTATTCAGCCGCTGTTCCGATATCGAGACCATGCTGAATGACTCCGACTAAGAGACCCCCCACGATGTTGACGACCGTGATGATGATGCCGGCTATAGCATCTCCGCGAACGAACTTACTCGCGCCATCCATCGCTCCGTAGAAATCTGCTTCAGCTTCAATTTCTTTTCTACGTTTACGAGCTTGGTCTTCATTGATGAGACCCGCATTGAGGTCGGCATCGATAGACATCTGTTTACCTGGCATCGCATCTAAAGTGAAGCGTGCAGCAACCTCTGCAACCCGACCAGAACCTTTGGTGATAACGACGAAGTTAATGACCACTAAAATTACGAAAACGATAAATCCGATGACGTAGTTATTACCAACAACGAAATTACCGAACGCCTCGATGACGGCACCGGCAGCGTGGCCACCTTCGTGTCCATGAGTGAGAACGAGCCTGGTCGTAGCGACGTTTAGTGAAAGCCTAAAGAGTGTCGTAATCAAAAGTAAACTTGGAAAAACGCTAAAATCAAGACTGCGAGTGGTATAGAGAGCGACGATCAAAATGAGGAGGGCCGAACTAATCGAAAGTGTCAGTGCGATGTCGAGCAAAGCAGGCGGAAGCGGAATCATCATGACCGCTAAGATACCAATTAACGTTATCGCAACTAAGAGATCGACGTTCTTCGTGTACTTCTCGAAGCGTTTTAAAAATTGAAATAGTTGAGCTAAATTCATTTATTAAAAAACCCTTTTGCGTTTAAGTTTGTAAACATACGACAACACTTGCGCGACGGCAGTGAAAAGTTCTCGAGGAATTCCTTGGCCGATCTTCATCGTTTTAAAAATAGTTCGCGCCAAAGGCTTGTTTTCAACAATCGGAATGTCGTGCAGGCGAGCAATTTCTCTGATTTTTTCGGCCATGAGATCAGCTCCTTTCGCGAGGAGCTTAGGAGCAACCATATTCGCCGGATCATACTGGATCGCGCAGGCAATGTGAGTCGGATTTGTGATGATCACGTCTGCCTTCGGGATATCCGCCATCATGCGCTTGTTAGCCATTTCGCGCTGAATTCGACGAATTCGCGCTTTGATCATCGGATCACCCTCGCGAGATTTATGCTCTTCTTTGACCTCTTGTTTCGTCATTCGCATTTGTTTCTCGAGATCCCAACGTTGAAAGAAATAATCTGACGCCGCCAAGATCGCCATGAACACTCCGACCGCGGCGATGAGTCTGACGGTGAGCTCACCAACGAATCGTAAAAGCTGATCGATGCTCATGTGAATCAACGAAGGCATTTGCATAACTTGATGGCGAACTACAAAATAGACCACCGAACCGACAACCACAATTTTTGCGATCGATTTAACGCCTTCGATGACGGCTTTTAGGCTTAATAAACGCTTGAAACCCTCAACCGGATTGATGCGGTTGAGATCAAACTGAAGAGCTTCTTCATTATATAAAAATCCAACTTGAAGAATCGTCGCCGCGATCGGCACCAACATCAGTATGAGAGTTATCGGTCCGCCGAGCATCAAAGCTTTTTTAGCTCCGAAAATAACGGCCGGAACGTAATCACCTTCACGAGCCGCCGTAACTACAAACGAAGTAAGAGAAGTTGCGATCAATTCTGAAACTTGGGTGAGTAAGAATCGGCCTAAAAACCATAACATCAAAGCTAGGCTCAAAAGCGTAAACACGGAGCCTAACTCTTTCGTTTGAGCTACCTGACCACGTTTGCGAAAGTCATCCCTTCGCTGTTCCGTGGCGGCTTCACTCTTTTCTGAATCTGAATCGGCCATCACCCATCCTTAGGTAAAGCTTATAAACTCTTCATCACCTTATACATAACCGCCGTCATCTGGGTCAGGACCGAATCAACTTCAGTCAAATAAAGCGGAATCATCATAAAAATAATCAGAAAGCCTGCCATGATATTGATCGGCATGCTGGTCACCAACACATTGATCTGCGGAACCACTCGACCGACAATACCGATCGCAATATTCAAAAAGAAAATTGCGACCATGACCGGTGCCGAGATTTTAATTCCTGCAATGCAAACCATTTGTAGTATGTCTCCAACATCCTTAAACAAAGCAAAACTCGCGCCAGTACTTGAGATCTGAATGACGTCAAAACTTTGTGCTAGACCAGTGAGAAAATAATGGTGACCGTTGATCGCTAAGAAGATGAGAGTCGCGAGAGTCGTGAAGAATTGCTCAGTCGTTGTCGATTGATTTCCGAGTGCGGGATTAAACATTTGTCCTGAGGAAAGTCCCATACTTGTGGATATTAACTGGCCGGCAATACTCACCGCGAAGAACAAAAGACGCGTGAAAAAACCTAGACAAATGCCTACAAAAACCTCTTTCATAACATACCAGACAATGTTCAA
>JAYTQQ010000185.1:0-10346 GCA_043746635.1 Bdellovibrionales bacterium
CCAAAACTTTTTCAGAGTCGTGGCGGGACACACGGCCCAGCAGATCTTAAAAATAAATCCGCTTACGAGCTTCGAAAAGAAGCGAAGGGGCGGTGCCCGACGAGCAGAGCGCGAAACCGATAATAAGTTTTGGGAAACGCGGGTTTATACGAGACTTGTGAAATGGGGAAAAGATTTTTTTACCGTGAAAGCATACGTGATTCAGAACACGCTCGAAGCTTTAGGTCTTCGAGCTTATAAAGAAAGAAAAATTTATCGAGAAACAGGCTAAACTCGCTCGAGGCGAGCGTACTTCGCGCGAAATTTCTTAACTGAATTGTCGGCGAAGACCACGCTGACATCCATCGCGTCTCCGAGGCCGTCGGTTTTGAAAATCGTGCCGACCCCGAAAGTCGGGTGGCGGATGCGCATTCCTTTTTGAAAAGATCCAGCGCCCTCTGCAACATTGTCGAAACTCTCATCTGAGAAATCTTCGTACGAAGGATGCGACGTGGTTTCTTTTTCTGGTCGTCGGAAGTTGCGACCGGCACCGTAGCCGCCACCGTTTTTTTCGCTAGACGAAGAATAATCCGCGTACTTTTGCATGAAGCGAGAAGACTGCTGAGAAGTTTGCATTTCAACGTACTCTTGCGGAATTTCTTTTAAGAAACGACTCGGGGGATTCGCCTGCTCAGATCCCCAGACTTTGCGCGTGCGCGTGTAAGTGAGAGTGAGTTTCTTTTCGGCGCGGGTCATGCCGACGTACATCAGCCGACGTTCTTCTTCGAGACGACTTTCAGATTCGTCGCTGATCGATTGTCCGCTCGGGAATAATCCTTCTTCGAGGCCTACGATAAATACGACGGGGTACTCAAGACCTTTCGATACGTGCAAGGTCATCATCGTGATCGTATCGTCGGTGTCATTCACCGAATCGACGTCGCTGACGAGTGCCATTTCTTCTAAGAAACTTTGCAAATTCGCTTCTTCGCCGCGCTCTTCGACAAACTTAGAAATCGCATTCGCTAACTCTTCTAAGTTTTCGAGACGAGAATCTGCCTCAGGAGAATCTTCGAGTTTTAATTTTGCGGCATATTCGGTTTGGACCAAAAGCTCTGCGTAGAAGTCATCGAGAGAGAGAGCTTGGGCTTTATCGCGCAAAACCTGAACGAGTTCGAGAAACCGACGAATCTTACTTGTCGTCCCTGAGTTAAATTCTTTGCTATCAACGGCATGGGCTGCTGCTTGAATCAAACTTTGTCCGAGCCGGTGACCGACTTCTTCTAGTTTTTCGATCGTCGTTTTACCGATGCCGCGGGCGGGGACATTGATGACGCGTTTAAAAGCAATATCATCGGAAGGATTCAAAACGAGTTTCAAATATCCTAAGATGTCTTTAATCTCGAGGCGATCATAGAACTTCATGCCGCCGACGATTTTATAAGGCAAAGCGTTTGAGCGGAGTTGCTCCTCAAGAACGCGGGATTGAGCATTCGTGCGGTAAAAAATCGCGATGTCTTTGCGAGAAATATCAGAATCTTGTAAGACGGTCACGATTTGTCGAACGACGTAGCGGGCTTCTTCGTATTCGTCTTGCTCTTCACGAACCGTAATCAATTCGCCTTCATGATTGTCGGTGAAAAGTTCTTTCACTTTGCGTTCGGTGTTGTTGGCGATGACTTTGGTTGCGGCTCCAACGATGGTTTTCGTTGATCGGTAATTTTGTTCAAGCTTTACGACAACCGCTTCTGGAAAATCTTTTTCAAAGTCTAAAATATTCTGAATATCGGCGCCACGCCAAGAATAAATACTTTGATCTTCATCGCCGACGACGCAAAGATTTCGAGTTCTGCTGGCTAAAGCTTTTACGATCAAATATTGAATGTGGTTGGTATCTTGATATTCATCCACCATGAGAAATCGAAAACGTTCTTGATAAGCTTCGAGCACTCCGGGATGAGTTATGAAAAGTTCGTGTACCTTCATTAGCAAATCTTGAAAATCAACTGCGTTGGCTTGCTTCATTTGCTTTTCGTACTCGGTATAGACTTCGATCGTTTGGGCGTCGAAACTGAGCCCTGCTCCGCGTGAGCCTTTTCGCGAAATATCGTCGGGTCCTAAAGCTTCGGTCTTAGCGCTGTTAATTCGCGACTGAAAATTCTTTGCCGGAAAAACCTTATCGTCTAAATTCATGCGCGTACAAACTTGTTTCACCATCGAAAGCTGATCGGTTTGATCGTAGATCGTGAAGCTACTTTTGTAGCCGAGAAGTTCGATGTGACTTCGTAAAATGCGCGCGCAGATGGAGTGAAAAGTTGAAATCCACATACGATCAAACACAGGAATTTCGAGTTCGCCGAGCAAAGTTAAAATGCGTGCTTCCATCTCGCGGGCGGCTTTATTCGTAAACGTCACGGCTAAAATTTCTTGCGGAGTTGCGAGCCCTTGAGCGACTAAATTGGCGGTTCGGTAGGTGAGAACGCGGGTTTTTCCGCTGCCGGCACCGGCTAAAATCAATAAAGGACCTTCGAGAGCCTGCATCGCTTCGAACTGTTTTTTATTCAATGTACTTGCAAGATTTTCAAGTGAACTCATCGATATTTTTCAACACTTTCATTTAATATGGACGCGAACTGCAGCCCAGACGTTTTAGATGCTTCCTTATACAAATCGAAAGGCCTTTTGTGAAGGAGTATTCACCTAAAAAGTTGAGCCTGGTTCTTGCTAAGCTGAGCCCTGACAGCACTCATGAAGGGGTCCCATTTGAAACAACTTAGGCTTGCCATTTTTCTCACCCCTCTGATTTTCGGTGCCTGCGTAAAGAACACATCAGGAAGCTCACAAAACTTTCGAATTCCGTGGCAAAATTCGAATCACGAATATTCGGTGCAGGATGTTTACATCGAAAGCTTCAACGAACCTGAGTTTTTGCAAGGCATTTACGCTGAGTTTTTTATTGAACCCAAGCTCCGTTTTGATCAGGGGCGTCTGGCTCAACCCGGCACACCCTCCGGGCGTTTTGCGAGCACGTCATCAGGATCGGCTCTGGCACTCGACACCGTCAGCATGCAGGCCGCAACTATTTATGCCCATCTCGAACGACTCCAAAAGTTAAATATTTCTTCGGGCGCAGCTTCCTTTTTGACGACGAGGCTTTCTATCGGAGTCAACGTTGGAATCGTGACCGGCAATAAAACCGTCGATAATAATGCCCAATATAATCCAGATGTGGATGCCTTGTTATTTGTGCCATACACAGATTCTTATTTGCCAATCAGTTTTAATGCCGGAGTGATCGCTCACGAATATTTTCATTCGATTTTTCAACATATCGTTCTCGTCGGAATTTCAAAGAGTGTGAGCTACGCATCTGCAAATATAGATGAGCCGAGAAATACAACTCCGCCAAAGAATTTTTTTCCGAGTGATCGGCCAGCGGTGCCGACTATCGCAATCGATCAGTACAATCGGTTTGTACTACGAGGAATCAACGAAGGACTTGCGGATTTTTGGGGTTGGCTCTACTCTGGCGACGAAACTTTCGTTGGTCGTTCTCTGGCAGATTCGCTTGAATCCCGAAGACTTGATCGCGGCAATATTCAGTTTTATAATGCGGATTATTTTAAGGCCATTTTGAGTAGTGATCCCGACGATGACGTGAGGCTTGCGCGCGCATATTCTCTTGGTTCGCAATACGCGGTTTACTTTCGAAATATTAGTCTCAAAATCTTTAATGGAAAATCGGATGCCGACACAAGAGCAAAAATGGCGCACATTCTCATTTTATCCTTGCCGAAATTTAAAGAAGAGCTTGTCTCTAAAATTACGACTGAGTATCTAGCGCCCGAAGTGTTTGTTAAAAGTTTTATGTCAGCTCTTCAAGAATCGTCGGATGCGCCTAACTTACAAGGTCTCGATTTCTGCACAAGTTTTCACGATGTCGCTCCGCTATCGGTAGAAAAGCTTAATGGTTGTGAGCAGAAAACTTCAGATGCTACGAAATAAGGTTTTTCTACTCCTGCTGATTTTTTTCTGCTTGAGATCTCAGGCCGATATCTTGGCCCTCATCGGAGAAAACAATGTCTTCGAACGAGAAGCCTACCCTACACAGTACACAAGCAGAAGCCCCTTGGTTGTCAGGGTCGGTTACCAAGAAGACGCCAACGCTATTTTTGGTGAGTACAACCAGTACTCTACCACCGATGGAATGTCGCAGCTTGAGATCACGCGAACCCAACGAGAACTTTTGGTTTGGGGAAGACACATTTTTTGGCCCGAAAGCCTTTTTCAACTTTACGTGCAAGGCGCTCCGGGAGTTGAACTAGAATACGTGAAGACCGACTTCATGGGGCAAAGCTCGCAAGACACATCGAAGCCTTACTTCGCCCTTGCAGCCGCCGCGGGAGGTGCTGTTCAGTATGAAAGATTTCGTGTCGAGCTGGAATTTAGAGCTTTGTCGTCGGGATTGTCATCGCCAAACCCCACGTTGTCGGTGGGGTTCTACGGCGGATACGTCTTTTAGTTCGGAGAGACTCTCGCAACGATTGCTTTTTTAATATCAGAATCTTTGATGAGTTGAAGACGGTACTGAGCCGCTTCTTTTTGAGTTTTGAAATTTCCGAGGCTCACGCGGTACCATGTCTTACCTGAAATTGTCGCCTCAATCGGAAATGCCGGGAATCCTTTTTTCACCAAATCATCAACTTGTTTTTTCGCTTCGTCCGAAGTTGGGAATGAAGCCACTTGAACCGTGAAGCCTGGACCGCTTGCGGTACCTACTGATTTTGGAAGGCTTGAAGGAATACGAGAAGTCGCTTCTGGTTTTTGGCTGACTTGTTCGTCGCTCGTTGCAACTTCGTTATTTGCGATACGCTCAGCCGTTTTGTGAACTTCGCTCAAATCAAGTTTTGATTTTTTAACGCTGAGGCTTAGCTCATCAGCAAGGTGAACCATTTTTTTAATTGGCTTCTCTTCTGCCGCTACTTCGCGAGTTTGTTTTGTCGCTTTGGTAGTTTTATCAGCAGTTTTAGTTTCTGCTTTTTCGGGAGCTTTCGCCTCAGCCGTTTCTTTTACTTCAGATTCGCCGAGCTGATCTTTTTCGTTCTTAACTAACTTGTCAGACATTTGGGTAACTTCTTCGTCGACCAAAGCGTCTTTATCGGCAACATCGAGGTCTTTATGTTTTTCGGCAGTAGTTTTTTGCGTTTGGAAGTCGGCTTCCATTGCTTTGAGTTGGTGATCGCTATCGCTCATCGCTTTTCCAACGTAGGCACCCGTGAAAAATGCTACGAGAGATACGAAAGTTATTAGTAGCAATTTCAGCGCGGTATCTAATCTTGTACTCTGACCTTGATTTGCCATTCTCTATTTCTCCTCTATCAATTTCTTTAACGATCTATATCTTTCTATCTTATCGTTTCAGAGACAGAGGGTCAATGCGCCAAATCCTTGACAAGCCTAAGCACTCAAGACTTGATAGAGGTATGGCAAAGCAAAAAAAATCAGCATCGACTGGCCCTAAGTGGGATAAGGAACTCAAGGCCGCCTTCGCCGCCGCGACCGGATCAAAACGTATATTGAATAAATATTTTGGAAGGTTATCTCAGGTCTCAGAAAAATTTCAAGCAGGCTTGGTGAGCGAAGCCGATCGTGAAAGCGAAAAGTATATTATCAAAAGTTTGAGGCAAAAATTTTCTTCTCACGAATTTCTAGGTGAAGAAACTGGACTTTCGAAAGCCGCAAAAAATAAGATTAAAGTCGGGAACCAAGCTGGTTCGACGATGAAGTGGGTGATTGATCCGCTCGATGGCACTACAAATTACATCCATCAATTTCCTTATTTTTGCATCAGCATTGCTTTACAAGTCGATGGCAAAATTGTTTTAGGAGTCATCGATGCTCCTAAGTTGAAAATGCGTTTTCATGCAGTTCGTGGTTACGGAGCTTTTCTCAACGGAAAAAAAATTAGCGTGAGCGATCGAAAAACTATTCACGAAGGGCTATTCGCAACAGGTTTTTCTGCTCAAGACAACGCACTCGATAAACAACTCAAGCTTTGTGCGCACGTTGTGCAAAAAGGCCGCGGCCTCAGAAGAGCGGGCGCCGCCGCACTCGATTTATGTTTCGTCGCAAACGGAGTTTTCGATCTCTTCTGGGAAAAGCATCTGCAACCCTGGGATACCGCCGCCGGTTCACTCATCGCGCTCGAAGCGGGAGCGACGGTTACCAATCTCGCAGGTGATTCTTACAACATCGAAATGCAACATATTGTTGCTGGAACTCCGAAGATTCACTCTGAATTTATGAAGCTCTATAGAGAGATTGAGTAAGCGGTTTTCAGTGCTCGGGGCCTTGTGCTCGGCGATCGATTCCCGACTTATGTCCTGTCAAATGCCCGTCTCCTTTTTCTAGTTCTCTGACAAAGCGATATCAAACCGGATCGCTAAACTGCATCAGTTTCTACCTGAGCCCAAACTCAAGACATTAGTCGGCGTGGCACCACGCTTGCTTTATTATCTCAGCAAAGCACCTTTCAAGGAGTACGACTGTGGCTGAAGATAATGCAGCAAAGGATCAGGGATCGGCAAAAAGTGAAGCGCCCGCGCCTTCAAAGCCCCTGTTACTTTATATTCTCGTGATCATAAACATGGCTGTCGTAGGCGGCGTTGGATTCATGGTTTTCAAAGCGAATCAAGCTCGCAGTCATCAAACAACGGTTGATGAAGTTGTTGAAGGTGCGAAGAAGGATAACGAAGAAGATAAAGCGAAAGAAGAAAAAGAATTTGTCGGTAAGACAATTCCTCTCGAGACTTTTCTTATTAATTTGTCGGGTAGCCAAGGCCGTAAACTTTTGAAAGTAAATATGGAATTAGAAGTCGAGGGCGACAAGACTCCTGAAGAAATTGAAAAACGAAAAGCCGCTGTTCGAGACATGATCCTATTGATCCTTTCAAGCAAACGCTACGAAGACGTTTCGACGAAAGACGGCAAAGATCGTCTACGTGACGAAATTAAAGAGCAGCTGAATCGCGTTTTGAAAAAAGGTCTAGTGAAACAGGTTTTATTTACGGAATTTATTTACAACTAAGCTTAGAGGTTCACGGATGAATCAGGTTTTATCACAGTCCGAAGTTGATGCTCTCCTCGCGGCCGTAAACGAGGGAGAAGTGGGAGCCGAAGGCGGTGGCGGTGGCACGGGCAGAGACAGCGATCAGGTTGTCGCGGTCTACGATCTGACGAGTAACGAAAGATCGATTCGTCAAAGACTTCCGCAGTTAGACGTTATTTACGAAAAGTTCATGCGCTCATTTCGTGTATCACTTTCTTCTGCCTTAAGAAAAATCGCGGCGCTCAATCACGCGAGCACTGAGTTCTTAAAATTCGGTGAGTTTATCAATACTTTACCGATGCCGACTTGTATGTCGGTTCTTAGATTCAACGCCCTTCGAGGTTCGGCAATTTTAGTTATCGAAAGTAAGCTGGCATATGCCCTAGTCGATAGTTTCTTTGGTGGAGATGATCGCCCTTACACTAAGATTGAAGGAAAGGATTTTACGCCAATCGAACTTTCAATTGTTCGTAAAGTTGTTGACCTCGCGATTGATGATCTCGAGGAAGCCTGGAAGTCGGTCGAGGTCATTGATGCAAGTTTCGTTCGAACCGAAGTGAATCCTCAATTTGTCGGGATCGTGCCGCCGACCGATACGGTTATTTCTTCGATATTTGACGTCGAACTTGAAAATGCCAACGGGACCATCACGCTCGTGATCCCCTATTCGACGATCGAGCCGATCAAACAGAAACTTGCTACGGGCTTTCAAATTGAAAGTGATCAAGCAGATAAAAATCTTTGGACACAAACCATCGAGGAGCAGCTTCTTGAAACCGACGTAACGATTCGTGTCGATCTTGGAGAAACTGAAGTTTTGCTCAGTGATTTGATGAGACTTAAACCAGGCGACGTGATTCCTTTGAATCAAGACGCTAACGGTGAATTCAATGTTCAGGTCGAAGGCGTTAATAAATTTAAAGCGTATTACGGAATCAATCACGGGTCAGTCGCGGTTCAAATTACATCACCGATCACCAAAAGTTAGCTTGAGGAGTAGGGTATGACAGAAGATAAAAACAACGTTTCAGAACTGCCGCTTAAAGATGGCGCGCCAAAGCGCGAAGAGCGTTCTGGAAAAGAACGCAATCTCGATCTCATTTTAGATATTCCACTCAAGGTAACGGTTGAGTTAGGAAGAACAAAAATGCTCGTGAGCGAGCTTTTAAATCTTGGTCAGGGATCAGTCATCGAGCTCAGCAAACTTGCCGGCGAACCAATGGAGGTATTGGTCAACGACAAATTAGTGGCTCGCGGTGAAGCGGTGGTCGTTAACGAAAAATTTGGTGTGCGATTGATCGATATTATTTCTCCTGCAGAACGAGTGGAGCAATTAAAATGATAAAGTCTCTTATCTTAGCTTTATCTTTAACCTTTGTTTCACACAGCTTTGCTGAAACGAAAGTAATGCAAGAGCGTGATCAAGTGATGAAAGATACCGGTACCGAGGCGAAGACGCTTTTTGATTCGAAAGAAGTGAATCTCGATAAAGCGGTAAAGGCCGAGAGTCCGAAAATCACGGCAGCTTCTGAGACTTTGAAAGAATCTGAAGTGCCCGTTCAGTTCGATGCAGTTAAAGAAAAAGCGAACGAAAAAGGCAGTATGTCTCGAATTCTCATTTCTTTAGGCGTTGTTTTTAGTCTCATGGGCGGTGCCATCTTTGCTCTCAAAACTTGGAGTAAGAAACGTTCGGTTCAAACATCCGGGATGAGTATTCGCGTTTTGACCCAACACCATTTGGGACCCAAAAAATCGATCGCGATTATACAAGTCGCTGGTGAATCCATACTCGTAGGAATTACGGACCATAACATTTCGATGCTAAAGACTCTCGCTTTGATCGACGACGAAATTCCGACCGATCAACCGAATAAGTTCGACGATGCTCTTTATAATTATGAAGAAGAAGAAGGCGAAATCGGTAAACACTTCTCTCGTAATAAAGAAAAAGAAGAAGTTGAACCAGATGACTTCGCCTTAAGAGGAATTTCCGAAATTCGCGATGTGGTTTCAAAACGTTTGAAAGGTATGAGGCAGATTGAGTGAAAAAATATTTTTTCTTTTTCTCTTTTATTATCGCTTCAATCTTGCTCGCGAGTAAGTCGGCTTTTGCCCAAGCCGTGACGCTACCGTCGATTAATTTAGGTTTTAAAAGCACCGATAATCCAGGCGAAGTTGTAAACGCGATCAAGATCGTCATGCTCTTGACTGTCTTGTCCCTCGCACCAGCGATTCTAATCATGATGACAAGCTTTACACGTATCATCGTCGTTTTGTCTTTCATGCGCCAAGCTCTCGGAACTCAACAGATGCCGCCGAATCAGTTGTTGGTGGGTTTAGCTCTTTTTCTCACTTTCTTTATTATGGCTCCGGCGTTTAATCAAATTAATGAAAATGCCTTGAAGCCCTATCTCGACAACAAGATTTCACAGGAGAAAGCGGCTGACGAAGCATTGGCGCCGATCCGTGCTTTCATGTGGAAGCAAACTCGCGCGGTTGACGTGAATCTTTTCATTAAACTCGCTAAGATCGAAAAGCCAAAGACGCGCGCCGATGTTCCGACGACGGTTTTGATTCCATCATTTATTATTTCTGAATTAAAGACAGCATTTCAAATTTGATTTATCATTTACCTTCCGTTCTTAGTGATCGATCTCGTCATCTCGAGTGTTCTCATGGCGATGGGAATGATGATGCTTCCGCCGGTGGTGATCTCGCTCCCGTTTAAAATTATGCTTTTTGTTTTAGTCGACGGTTGGACTTTACTTGTCGGTTCACTTGTGCAAAGTTTCGGTTGATAAGGAGATTTTATGACAGAAGAACTTATTATGAAGCTTGGCCAAGATGCGATTCGTACGACCGTAATGATTTCGGCACCTATTTTGGGTGCCGCGCTTATCATGGGTTTGATCGTGAGCGTGTTTCAGGCCATTACTCAAGTAAACGAGGCAACGCTTACATTCATTCCTAAGATTGCCATTATCTGCGTGGTCATACTCATAGCCGGGCCCTGGATGATCGATGTCATGAGCCAATTCACCATTGGACTCTTCGAAAACATGGCGACTTTCGTTCGAGAATAGAAGCCGAACGAGAGGGGCCTGATGCCAAATTTTCATTTCGACGAAAATCAAATTCTGATTATGGCGCTGATTCTAATAAGGGTGAGCGCTTTTCTTTTTACATGGCCCGTTTTCAGCGTTTTCAGTGTTCCGCGTCCTGCCAAAATTTTGCTGGCTGTCGTGTTAACAATTTGTCT
>JAYTQQ010000186.1:0-3762 GCA_043746635.1 Bdellovibrionales bacterium
CAAAGAACTTGATCCGGTATCCTGGAGCATGGCGAAATCTGAATGGATTGATTCCGAAGAAAGTGAAGACCGCATTGTTAGTTTCGATAATGGCTCTAGCTACTATGACACCACTTTGCTCATGGAGGAATTAGAGGACGCTTTAGCTGATCGAGCCTTGCATGAGCTGTGAGCTAAAGGCCGTGGTAAATAGAAAATACCATTCCCCGCACCAAACGTCTCAATTTGAGAAACTATATATTTTACTGATTTAATTTGCTATTAACGTAATTTGGTAATACTTTATATAGTATGGAATCAAAACTAGCAGGTCTAGGGAAAAAAGAGCGTTCTCAACTGGCAATGGTTTTAAAGGCTTCACCGGCCGTAATAACTCCTGAGCAGGTAGCCCTCGTGCTGAAAATTGAGAGAAGCAAGGCAGCTCAACTCCTCGCGCTTTGGAACAAAAAGGGATGGGTTTCCCGAATCAAGCGAGGTGTCTACATACCGATCTCGCTACAATCTAGTACTACGGAAATTATGGCTGATGAGCCTTGGATCATTGCGAAAAGTCTTTTTAATCCTTGTTATGTCGGAGGCTGGAGTGCCGCAGAACACTGGGATTTCACCGAACAGATTTTCAACTCCGTCATGATATTTACCACAAAAAAAGTAGCCACAAGAGAAATGGATCTCAACGGTGTACGGTTCACCATAAAAACAATTAAGCCCGAGCGCATTTTTGGTTTGAAAACCATTTGGCTTCAAAATCAAAAAGTTGAAATTTCTGATCCAACTCGAACTATCGTTGATGCGTTTAATGATCCCGCAACCGTAGGCGGAATGCGGATGGCGACTGATATGCTTGATCGCTATATGCGCTCCGAGCACAAAAATCTTGAGCTTCTTTTTGAATCAGCTCGAAAGATCAAAAACGCCGCGATCTTTAAACGTCTTGGCTTCGTTTTTTCTGTAAAATGGAAAGATGAATCTAAATTTATTCATAACGCTCGCAAATCTATTAAATCAGGCTATTCACAACTTGATCCGGCTGTGCCTGGGAAAACTTTAGTTACGCAATGGGGATTATGGGTTCCTTCGGATTGGAAGAAGGAGGTTGCTAAGTGGTTACCATAGACGAAATCAGGGAAATCGCGGCAAAGGTGCAACTTACAAATCTGGTTGTCGAAAAAGATTACGCCCTTGGGTGGCTTCTTTGGGGAATCAATCAGCATTCCGTTGCAAGCGCTGATTGGGTATTCAAGGGTGGTACATGCCTTAAGAAATGTTATTTTGAAACTTATCGTTTTTCTGAAGATCTTGATTTTAGTTACATCGGAAACAGTCAACCAACGGTAGAGAGCCTAACTGGCATACTCACCGAGGTTTCCGATATTATCTTTGAAGCCTCGGGAATCGAATTTCCGAAAGCTTCGATTCAGTTTGAAATATTTAAAAATCCGCGAGGCTCTCTTTCTATTCAAGGCGGCATAAAATATCGCGGACCAGTGAGACCCCAGGTTGGCCTTGGGCTCATGCCAAGAATAAAAATTGACCTGACACTTGACGAGCCTCTGGTGAATCCAGCGATCTTTCGACGTGTTGACCATCCTTACAGCGACGGGCCAGCCGATGGCATTTCAATACTGTCATACGACTATGAGGAAGTTTTTGCTGAAAAAGTACGGGCACTCGCACAAAGACTTCGTCCTAGGGATCTGTATGACGTCATTCATCTATTTCGTAGA
This sequence comes from Bdellovibrionales bacterium, assembly GCA_043746635.1. GTDB lineage: Bacteria > Bdellovibrionota > Bdellovibrionia > Bdellovibrionales > JAMPXM01 > JAYTQQ01. Next base: position 1,728 of record JAYTQQ010000186.1, read on the forward strand.
ATGGACCTAAATCCGAATCAATCTAAAGTGAGAGCTGTTCTTAAGAGTAAATGTGAACTTCGAGGAATTGCACCACCGACGTTCGAGTCTATTGAAACACATGATAACCGCCGATCTCTTGAATCGGAGTGGAATAGCCAGCTCCGCCACCAAATTCCAATTCTACCTAGTTTTGAAAGCTTCCTGCAGGAGCTTCCTGATGTTTTAAATTGGATCGAAGGAGCAGAAGCTTCGGAGCTAGAAATTATCGGAATGACTGACGGAGGAGAGCAAGAGGGGCAAACTGAGCAAGAATCAATAAAGTCACTTTTTGTTCCCGGCCCTCTGGCATCGTATTTAGATCGCATTAGGTTTGCGGCAGCTAGCCGTTTGAAAGTGCGTCTTGGATATAACGGAGAATACAGAATCATTGAACCTTATTCGCTGGCTAGAAGTTCTGACGGAAACCTTTTGCTTCGCGCCGTGCGATCGGACAGCCAAGAAACTCGAAGCTACCGTTGGGACCGAATTGAGTCAGTTGAGGTCACGGACGCGAGCTTTACGCCCTCGTATGTTGTGGAAATAACCTCGGCGGGACATTTACCAATTCACCAGCTATCTAAAAACACAAGTCCAAGCCGAACCTCGAGAAGTGCAAGCTTGAGCTATGGACCAACTTATGTTTACAGGTGTGGCGTTTGCGAAAAAAAGTTTAAGCGAAAATCCATGAGTTCAAAGCTAAATGCACATAAAAATAAGTACGGTACGAGTTGCTCTGGACGATACGCAATTTTCGAAAGAACTGAGTAGAAACACTTATTACTCTCACATCCTCAGCTCTTTTAAAAACGAGAAAATCACGAGTGTCGAGATTCTACTTTCGTCACTCGCGATATGACTAGATAACTCTGCTTAAAGCATTGCTGTTTGTTCCCAACTTGTGCGCAGAAACAAAATTAAAATATTCTTCTGTCATCATAAAACCTGTGAACTCGTCCTTCGAAATTGGACCATTAAGTGCAGTCCACTTTTGCCTTAGAATCTCTTTTCGATCTTCGTTCGTCAGCGATTGATCTTGCAGATTTTTGATATCATCCTCTGATACAAGATCCAGTGCAAGACTCAGCAAATGGTCGATCTTCACTCGGCGACCCACTTTTTTCTTGTTTGCCAACAGCAGAATTCGTTCTGCTTTTTTTTGAATTTCGAAATTAATACGAACCGATTTTGCTTTCTGATTAGTTTTTAAATTATTTTTTGCTATTTTAGATTCCATTTTTGACTCCGTTTAAAATTAGTTTGATTCGACGTTTGAAAAAAATTGCGGCTACTGGGCTCTTAAAACTGCGACAGTTTGCTTTGGAATCTGTCGCATCATCTGGGATAAAATTGCACGAACGGCACAAAGCTGTTCGTCGTCAAGTTTCGCAACCATTGCGTGACAATCGTCGAGCGGACTCGTCACAGGTGCTCTACCCATGATTTTGTTAAATTCATCCATCGTGTAACCATAGGCCTTCACAAGTTGCTCAATTCGATAATCAGGAAGGCTCAACTTCTGATTCTCAAACTGGCTAATCGCTACATGGGACACACCGATCATCGCGGCAACCTGTCGCATGGTGAGTTCTGAAGACTCACGCATTCGTCTCATCACAGTGGTTAGACTTGATTCTTTTTTCTTTGCGGTCGTTAACATGGTTACTCCTCGTTTGTTGTTTCACTTTCCAACAATCGATGTGGTAACAACGAAACGCTTATCTACTGCTGGTTTCACTGGATCTAACCAAGTAACCAATCATTTCGAAAAATCGAAGTTTACGATAGGGAGGCTTAGCCCAAACTAAGCCCAGATTTAGCCAAACTCGGGTGATTTTGCGTGATTTCGTGTGACGTTGGTCGGTTTTTGACTTTGAACGCTTCGTCCAAACTCTCTTAAAATTCATTAGACCAATGACCCCCGGTTTCAGGAAAGATGTCGCTTGAGTTAGAAAAAAAGTTGGGGCGAGTTTAGAGTCAAAAGTGAGAGATCGACAAAGTTATTCGGACGAGTTCA
>JAYTQQ010000187.1:0-3329 GCA_043746635.1 Bdellovibrionales bacterium
GGCCGAACCATAGCGGGTGAGCTTTTCAATATTTGAAATTTTTAAAAAATTTCTCATCCTCTCAGATGGAGTCACTGCACCGCTTGCCAAACCGTAGAGACCTATTCGATCACTCGAATTAAAAATTCGCTTGGAGTTAAAAAAACTTCCTTTATCTTTTGCCGCATAAAAGAGTTCATCTTTCGCCGGAGAATATAAAACTCCTAGAACAGGCCTGCCGTCTGCGATAAGAGCGATGCTCACGCAAAAAGTATCGAGCCCGGCGACGAAATCGCGAGTTCCGTCGAGGGGATCGACGAGCCAAAAATTACGATCATTCAAATTAAGATTCTTATTCAGATCCGATTCTTCAGAAATTATAATTTCACTCGAAACTTTTGAAATCTCCGAAAAGATAATTGCATGTGCACCAAGATCTGCCTGGGTGACAGGAGAGTCGTCTGATTTATTTTCGACTAATAAATCGCTCGATCTATAAAACTTCATGATTTCATCGCCCGCTTTTTTCGCGATCGAAATGATTTTTTCTTGTAACAAGACCACTCCTTGAAAAGTACTTTAGTCCAATTTCATAACGTGTCTGATTTCTCCTCTCAGGTAAACAACTTCAGGAGAGGCGCAGAGTGTAAACCTTGACAGGATTCTCAATAAACTTTCTAATTAAATTTGAGGTCACATGAAAACAAAAACACTTTCTCTAACGGTTTTACTCGCGTCGCAAATTTTTCTTCTCACCAATTGTAGTCCGAGCGGTGAAAGCAAACAATCGAATCCTGACGTTCAAGTTTTTACCGGTGCGACCGCACTCACGATTCAGGATACGAGCGGAAACCCTATTCCCGCCGCACAAGTTCTGATCGGTGACTCGGCGGGAGTACCGTTCACAAACAATCTGTTAACGGCCGACGCTAAAGGTAATCTCACTTTACCGTCTGCCTGGACATCTCCGGCCACTGTGAGCATTTCGGCAGCTGGCTTTGTGACCGCAAGCTTTTTGCATTCAACGCCGGCCACCCACACTTTTAAACTCCGCAAGCAACTAGGCCTAGCTACGGTTGAATACTCTGGCCAAACTACTGGCTATCCGGCATTCGATGATTTTAGCGTCGCACACGTGAGTCTCGTCTTTGAAGCTCTCAAGAGATCAGACCTCGCAAATTTTAGCATTTCAAAAATTGTAAGCCCCGAGTCTGACTCCTTTTCGGTTCTCGGCAATGCCGTAACGGTGCCGAGTAATTTGGCGATTCCAAATCAAACTCTTTCTTATATTATTCATATCAACGTCAACAAGCCTGAGTTTCGAATTCCACTGACGACTTCGAGTGATCATTTGATGATTGGCCTCCATGCCCAATTTCCGGTTACGGATTTGGTCAAGGCCGTTCGTAGCAAAGCGAGCATTTTCGACATGATTAACTTTTTTAATTTCACGAGCGTGAGTCAACAGAACCAGCATGTCGATACTATTAATGTGAACCGCGATGTCGACATTTCGAAGACTCCCATTAATCTTAAAAATCATGTTCAGGCCCAAAAATTTGGAGCGAATCTCGTGCTACTTGCTATTAGCAGTTTTCAGCAAAGTGACGCGCTCATTCCTCTTGATGTGAAAAATGTTGCGAGCGGCACGAGTGTCGATCTCAACACTCTTTCGCTCACCCACACCTCTGAAAAAACGATCAGCGTCTTAAGATCAAGCATCAGTGACGTTACAGAATCAGGAGCTTCGCAAGAGCTCATGAGCGTAGCGATTCACGACGCGAGCCAAACGACTCTTCCTGACCAGTTAGGAATTTTAGCTGCGCCCACTTACAACGGAACGAACCTCGAGCAAGTTTTACCGACCGCACAACCGACCAATATTAAAATGCAAGGCATGTACTATTCTTATAATGGTGTAGCCTCGCAAACTATTTCGGGTGTTGTCGTTGAAACAAAAAGCCCTCTGTGGGATGTTTATAATCCAAATTGGGAATCGAATGCGACCTTCCCGACCCTGCCCTCTCAGATGACGACAGCAACGCTTGCCAGTTCTCACCGCTGGACGGTGAGTCTTCTTGGACAAGACACGACGACAAATTCTGATTTAGGTCCTGACCGTTTGGCAAATGTTAATTATCTCACAAGAGCAGCCGTCGATTTTAAATAGGAAAAAAAATGAGCCGCTATAAAATAATTTTAGCCTGTACCGTGTTTTTTCTCTCAGGCTGCGCAACAGATGAGCTCAAACCGGACGGAGTCACGGCAAACATCCCTATTCAGCGCGTGTATAACGGCGAATATAACGACGTTGAAATGGCCATTAGGGCCGCGATGAAAAAATATCCGGTGAAAGAAGATAATCTCGACGCCGGGATTTTCGATACGGACTTTATTCGCGGCGAAAAGATGTTTCATCTGCCGGCGAGCCGTGAAAAACTCGAATCAGGAATTCGCTACCACATTCAAATTCATACCATTAAAGGCAAAATCGAAGGAAAACCGGCAACTCGCGTGATCGTTAAAAAAGTCATCGAGAAAAACCGCGACTTCTTTGCCGATACCGAGCCACTCCCAAGCGACGGAATGGAGGAGAATATTATATTTTACAGAATTCAACGTGAACTTTCGATTGCGAAAGCCGTGAAGCGTGCCGCAGAATCGCCGCAGCCACCAGTAAAATAATTAGATCGTATTTTGTTTGAGGTAAGCAATCCATTGAAGACGCTTTGCCTTCGGAGCTTCGTCGTATTTACCAAGCTGTTGTTCGGTAATACGTTCGAGTGCCTTAATCGCCGGAGGATAAAGAGTTTCGTCTTTGTCAGCTAAGATCATCCCAAATTTTTGCTCACTGCCTTTTTCTTCGATGACGGCTAAACTCTCAACAATTTTGCGACGAATCCAAAGACTTTGTTTGCCTCTGAAATTTTCTTTCGAGTTCAATTTCTGCCAGAGAATAGATTTGCTACGTGAATCTTTTAAGTCGGTCATGACGTCAACTGCAGCTGATCTCACAACGAGTGCTTTATCTGAAATGAGTTCTTTCGCCCAAGTCAGAGCCTGATCGTGATCAATTTGAACGCTGCTCACAAGAGCCGCATTTCGCAAATACCAAACTTTTGAGTGGAGCGCCTGCTTCAATTCTGGAAAACTCAATTTACCACCGAGGCGACCCATCGCGGTCACGGCGCGCCATCTGGCCTCCATCGGGGCAGTCTCGTCATTCATGAGAGCGATTAAATTTCTATAACCAGAAGTACCTTCTGCTTTAAGCGCCGACAAACGATTTTCTAGAGGTAAGCCGAGGGCCACGAGAGTTTCGGTTTTCGCAATCGCTTTCGTTGCCTGGT
>JAYTQQ010000188.1:0-8733 GCA_043746635.1 Bdellovibrionales bacterium
GTTTTTCAAGTCAGATATAATATTTTTGAGACTCTTAAATTTTTGGTCCGCCGTAAAATTCACGTTTTCGTCAAGGCTCGCGGTCAAGAACAATGCCTGCACTTTACTGAGCCGAAGGCCTTCGTCGGTTGCTTTGGCAAGACCCACGAAGGGAGCTAGTTTCGCAAGCCATTCTTCAGGCAAAATTCCGAGTGAGCCATCGTCGAGCGTAATCATGCGCTGACCTGATTTCAGAGCTTGCAGGAGCTGTGGTAAGTGCAAAATCTTTTGGTCAAACTTGATGTCGGCATTAACGTCAAACCAATCAACTCCCGACGTGACATTGATCTGGTAATCTGTGCCGTTGCGAATCTTTTGTTGCTTCGCAAATACTTGCCAACCCAGAGCTAAAAACTTCTCGACCGCCGGTAAAAATTTGGTACTCGTAAAAAGTGCCTGAATCGCAATATCTTCGGATTCAATACGGCTCATTTCGAAAACGAGATCGAGACATTTTCGTTCGAATTCGAGGTCACGAATAATTTTTTCACGTTTTGAAATATTGTAAATGAACCGCCCGTTGTTCGCGTCGGCAACTTCTCCGTTGTAGTCGAAGCTCATCTTTGCCGCAAACGATCCTCTATTTTTGCTTGCCTCAAAAGAAATGCGGGGCACAGGTTCGACTCCGCTATTCTCTTTCATTTCGACTTCGTGCGGAAGCTCGATCGGAATCTTTGAATGAGACTGATTCCAAAAATAATGCAGAAAAGATTCGAGTTCGGCCTCGGCAATCGGCAAAGCGCGAGATTTGACGAGTTCATGCCAAACCACGTGTTCGCTTAAGTCAGATCTCGCGATAGAGTTTTCGAAAATGACAAAATGCTCGAGCGCGCTGAGAACATCAGTGATAGGACGCGAATCACCCTGCTCGTTCACGAGCGAACCGTGTAAAAGATAGCCTGCCTCTGATTTTCTTAAGTTCAATTGAAAAGTCCAAAGATTTTTTTCATATTCAAATGAAGCCAAATTTGGAGCGTCGTAAAAGCCGTGGTAACGGGCGCTCTCTCCTTTGAGTTGAAAGAGTTTGCCGGCGTCCGAGATTTTTCTCAAGATCGAATCGGCATGCCCACTCGTGAGCGTGAGACTATTAATTTTCGTTTGGTTCGCGTTGCCGCTATAGAAGCTCGTGATAATTTCAGTTCGTCCAATGAGGTCCCAAAGAAATTCGCGTTCGGTAGGCTCGTCATAGAACTGAATCTTGCTGTGACTGAGCTCTGCCATTTTGAGAGCGCCGAGAGATCCATTTTTGAGTCTCATCTGAACGTAAAGATGAAGTTGAATCTGATTGCGATCGATACTACTCGGAATATTAATCGCGTACATCCCCGCACGTGGGCTTGAGTTGCGATCACTCGTTGAAGCCTTTGCCGGCTTCTTATTTTTATAACTGAGTTCGCGATCGATCTTGCGTTGAATTTGCTGAAGCATCTCTTGCCAGCGCGGAGATTCTTGTTCTTCGTCAGAAGAATCAGGCGTCACATCTCGCACGAGCTTTTGTTGGCCCATCAGGCTAGGTAAAAGTCTTAGGCGATCAGCTTCGAGAATCGAGGCCCATAAATGTTTGCAGTTAAAATTCGATTCGAAGTAGGGGCAAGTGCAATCGAGGCCGAATTCTTGCGAGTCTTCGTCGTAGCTAATATTTGAATAGTAGGTTTCTTCTCCGGCAACTTTGAAGTTTGCGGCAGCGTCGCTTCGACTATTGAGTTTTGCGCGGTCTTCGAGAAAATAATCGCGACCCCGCACTCGAATTGGAGATTCAAACTCTTCTTTTAGCAAATTTGCTAGACACATTTCAGAATTCATTTCGTTCCTTAAGAGCAGTTTCGATGCCGAGTCGGTCGTCGTATATACTTGTAATAAACTTTCGAGAAGAGCGGGTTCCGAATCTGAAGACCAGATATGATAGCAAATCCTTGTCGGTATGCCTAGGGTTAACTCTGGCAAATCGGGCTTACGTGCGCAAAAGCCGAGCAGATGAGATGAAAATGCTTTGTCTGAGTGTCCATTCACTTCAGATACTGAAGTCGGTTTCGGACTTCAGTTTACGCCGATCAGTTTTGTTTGGAGCTTGGTGGTAAGATCACCTGAATTTCAAGAACAAAGCAAATTTAATAGCTTTGCCTCAGTTAATTTCATTTACGCTCTCTAGCGAATGCCGGTTATCAGTAACAGACGATTCATAATTCTTCTTTTTGTTATTTCTCAGAACTTCGTCGAGCAGTATACCACGTCGGTTGTGATTCTGATGGGTCAAATTGTCGCGATCGGGGCTAAAAAGCGCGTTTTTTGAAATCCGAAAGCTTTCAATTCAATTTGAAGCTGGCATACCCTTGCAATTCATTTCCTTGTCTTACAAACACACACAAGGAGAAATTCATGTTTGATAGCTTAGAACTCAAAGGAAAATGGAAAGAAGTGAAAGGCGAGATCACAAAAAAATGGGGCAAACTCACGGATGACGATTTAGAGAAAACAAAAGGCAATTTCTCATCGCTCGTAGGTCTTGTCGAACAAAAGCTTGGGATGAAAAAACAGGAGGCAACTGATCAGCTTACCCAAATCGGCAACCGATACAAAGCTGATGCTCAAGCTGCCGGTAAAGGTCTCGTTAATAAGGCGAACCAAAAAATCGACAAACAAAAAGATAAACTAAAAAATTAATTTTGGAGTAAGCGCACGGTGCTGATTGGCTTTGGCTGGAAAGTTTTTTGGTTAAGTCTGTTAGCGATCGTGGCGCTTACTTTTATTCTTAGAGCCTCAGGTTGCAACATTTTGATACTGTAACAGCCAAATTCCGTATCCAATAATAAAAAAAGTTGCGAGTAAGTGAAGATAAGACGCAAGTTTTGACCCGTAAATACGAGTTAATAGGAAATCGCAAGAACTGACGATCGCCGTGAAAAAACATACGAATGCGAGCGCTTGGCGGTCGTCTCTCCAAAATAAGAATAATAAAACCAGGCCGATAAAAATATCTCTCGCTCCGCAAGCCCTCACATAGTGAGTCTCTTTGCCAGTGGCTTTAATTCCAAAATATTTTGAGGCCATCTCTGGAGTTAAGAGTGCGCCCAAGCCGATCAGGCATGCGCCCACTCCAATGAGGGGTATCAGAAAATAGAAAAGATGATTTTGCATTCTAAGATTTTAACCCTAAATTGAACTTAACATCAAACTTTTCTTTTTGATTGAAATTTTCCGACCTTGATCTTTCGAAATCTTGTTTTCAAAGAACTTGTAAAATTCAAACCTTTGAAATGGGGCATGGAGTGCGGGCGTTTAGCGAGAGCCCCTGTTTGATATTCAAGGGATTGGCTTTTAGTCAAGCAACGTGACGCAATTTTCATTGTCCACGCCCATACTCTCCAGAAAGATATATTGACGATACGGCCTTTTGTTTTCTGCTCTTGAAAGAGGTTAACGAAAAAGCGGGTGAGACGAAGAATTGCTTAAGAATACGAATGATGTTGAACCGCAAAAGCGTATTCCTAAAAAGATCTTATTTGCCTTCGGTAGAGAAGTATTTTTCTGCGCCCGAAACTTTGTACCAGTTCTTCTCCGAAAAAAAGAACATCAGAAAACTGATGGGTACTAAAAACATCAGTAGAAATGCAGAGAACAGAATTAAAAGCCGGAAATGTTGATCGTCAATCGGAAGTAGCCAAACTCCGGTCGCGATGGATCCTACGAAGCCTACAATCATTAGCTGAAAAAACGAAAAGATAATAAATGCAAAAAGCAAACTCTTGCGTGCGGCCTGTAGAGTTTTGAGATAAATAATAATGGCTTTCTTCTTTGCTTTATCAAAAGCAAACTTTAAAAAAACCTGTTTAAGAATGAAAAATAGAAAATTCTTCATTCAACTTTTGTTTTTTTTGTTTGAGCAAAAAATGATCCTAAAACAAAAGCAAAAAATCCTACGATTGCGATCACCAGCCACGGGTTTTCTTTAAGCTTTGCTTCGGCCGCCTCTTTTTTATTCGTCACTTCTTTTTCGATATTGTCTTGAATATCGGCGAGGTGAGGCCGTAAAGTCTCAAATGCTTTCTTAATTTCACTGAAATCGTTTTCGAGAATTCCCTTAAAATCTTTCGCCGTGCTTTCGCCGACACTCTCCAGTTTTTCGATAGCTTCTGACAGTGAGTTTGGCGATTGTTTTTTGCTTGGCATATTGAAGACTCCTTATCTTTCTTCTCGGGAGATCAAGTTTGAGACTGTAAAAAGAAGAGATAAATTCGATTCGCAACGCGAACATTACTTCTAGCAAATAGCTCAGTTCGACTTTAGGCCAGTGTATTCTCCCAACACTCGTTGATGGCTGGATACCGAAGTGAACCACATGACTTCGCAAGCGCCGAAACCTGTATCGTTTCGAACGAGCGAGCTTTTCAATCGTCCACCGGTTTCCGGAATGGCCTTCGTGGACTTTTTTGGAAGAAACCAAATATTTTAGGTGGCTCATCCCATTTCGATTATTGTAGCTTGCCACCGAGTGATTGGCGCAAATGGAACTCGTATGGGCTATGGTCGGCGGGCCAGTAGTTGTTTTGAGCGAACGGGACTTTATGCCCTGGACAAGAATGAAAAGCTAGCAAGAAAAGCTACTAAGAAAAGTGACTCACTATTATATTGGCTCCTATATTGAAAAAATGGAGCGGCCCTATAAACCAAATCGGCCAATGCTCATTTTTTTGGAGAAGACTTCAATAAAAAATTCTGATAAAAATTTGGAGTGCTCGAAAGTTGATAAAGCAGAGAATTCATTGAGTTTAAAAAATGTTCAAGAACGTTTTGAAAATGTTAAAAACTAAAAAGCGTGAAGCCGACTTCAGTGTTCTTGCCGAAGCTTTGCCCCAAATCGTATGGACCGCTAATGCTGCCGGTAAACTCAACTATACGAACGCGAGATGGCTTGAATATTCTGGTTCAGATGATCCAGCCGCTTGGATTCAGTTTGTTCATCCCGATGACGTTGAGAGGGTTGGCGAAATCTGGAAAAATTGCGTACGCAATAGAACAAATTATGAGACCGAGTTACGGCTTCTAAGAAAGCATGACCTCATTTTTCGCTGGCACATTGTTCGAGCGGTTCCGATAGAGAATAAAAACGACCACAGGATCCATTGGATCGGGACAAACACTGACACTCACGACCAGAAAATATTTATTCAGTCGCTTGAGAAAGAACGGGAGCTGCGAGACCGTTTTGTTGCGACTCTCACTCATGATTTAAGATCTCCTTTGTCGGCTGCGAAAATGAGTGCAGAACTTATATTGAGACGCCTCGGTGACGCCGGTCTTGTTGAGAAAAATGCGAAACGTGTGGTATCTGCCGTAAACCGCGCCGACGGAATGATTCGCGACCTTCTCGACGCAAATTTGATTCGCGCTGGCGGTGTCCTCGCGATCGAACCTGAAGAATGTGACATTGCATTGATCGCACGCGAAGCGATCGATGAAATGATTTCGGTTCACGGAGAAAGATTTGATTTCATTTGCGACGTAAAGATCGTCGCGAAGGTTGATGGCGAGGCTATTAAACGAATGATCGAAAAAGTCTGTCATAACTCTGCCAAATATGGCAACCACGAAACCGAGATCAGTGTTTCGGTGCGAGACAATCAAAAAACTTTTCTCATTAAAATCCATAATTTTGGTAAAGCTCTCAGTGAACAAGATCAAAAGTATTTGTTAAATCCTTCAGAACTCGACGACTTTTCACGAGTCACAGCGAGTCTTGGCTGGGGACTTGGACTGCTGATCGTTAAAGGAGCCGTCGACGCACATAAAGGACAACTTCATTTGATAAGTAATGATATCGACGGAACTCAGTTTACGATCGAGATTCCAAAATCAATAGAAAATTAAGCCGCAGATTTATGATTGAGTCGAGCTTGTCGGCCTCAAGCTTATGACATGACTAGGCTTGGCCGAAAATAGATTTGCCACTGAAACTGTATCCGAATTGCCTCTCCAGAAATATTTTAAGGAGCGCCGTCATCGAAACGGCTAAAATAAATCCGAGGCCGCCCCAAAGCCGGCCCTGGACTTATAGCGACGCTTTCGGAGAAGCATCTTTCTCGCCCGCAGGTGGTTCACAAAACTCTTGAACTTTATCCCAGAGTGTTGAAAACGAAAGCGGCTTTTGAAGCGAACCCGCAATATCGAGAAGCTCGGAAGTCTCGAGAGTTTTCGTTGGATTGACTGAAGAAATGGTTACGACTTGATGAGATGCAAATTTAGCATTTTTCTTTTGTGCATCGAGAAATTCCCAGCCGCTCATGACGGGCATCATGAGATCGAGAAGAATGAGTGTTGGGGCGGGGAGGCCGGCCAGTTTAACTAAGGCGTCTTTTCCATCTTTAGCTCCAACGGCGATGTAACCTTCGTCACCCAATGCCTCGACGATAGTTTCGCGAACGTCTCTGTTATCATCTGCTACTAAGATACTTTTGCACTTCATAATTACTCCAAGGCTACGGTGGTGCAGTTTTGTACCACGAGTGAATGAAATTTGTGTGATTATTTTTCTATTCTCGAAGAATTTCTGCTTGCTGTAAATTTGCCACACGCCCTCTTACTCTTGTTCTTGATTGCTAAATTTCAGGAAGAAAGCGAAAACCAGGTTAAGGGGAGACTATGAAAAGTATACTGGTGGTAGATGACAGCGCCGATATGCGCGAGCTGATAAAAACGATCTTAGAGATTGAAGGCTACTTTGTGAGGGTCGCAAGCTCTGGTCGCGAAGGTCTTGAGGCCGTCAGAGAATTTGCGCCTCTGGATCTGATCTTGCTTGATTTTCAGCTCGGAGATATGGATGCGACAGAGTTTGTCGGGCAATTACGCCTCAACAGTTCGAGGCTTGGGGGCCTTCCGAAGATTGTGCTCATTACTGGCGAGGCGAATCCTCCGACCGCACATTTCGACGGTTTTATTCGCAAGATGTCAGACATCAAAATATTCTTAAAAAAAATCGACGTGTTTTTTCGTTAAAAAAATGTCAAAGGATCTCGCACCCATCGATCAATGATCGAAACTAAAAATCACGCTGTAGACTCCATTTACGACCCTTGACATCTTCTCGTAGTCGAGTCGTTCATAGGTATCTTGAGCCTTGTGGTAAGCCTTATTTCTTAAAAATGCAGTATCGGTGATCATAGCGGCGGAGAATCCAAACTTCCAGTAACTTCTGTGATCAGAAAAACCAATTCCGTAAAGTTTCGAAGGGCCGTTCATCGAATAGACTGGTAAATCAGAAGCGGGTTGCATCGCTTGGTTAATTTGTTATCGAATCGGGTTAGTTTTGCACTCCGCCGACAATAATCATGCGGACCATCTTAATCAGATTTTCTTTTATTAATGGCTGTTCGTTTTGTGGTCGACCTAAAATATATCCACCTTGAGAGAAAACCAGTCGTGTGATCGCTTTCGATACCAAATGTGGATATTTGATTTGTCGGCCGCTGGCCGACACTAAACGAATGAGATCGAGAGAAAGCTCTTCTTCAAAATGAATTAAAAAATTTTCGACAGCACGGCGATAACTTTCAGAGCCGACGCTGCCTTCACGCAAAAGAAGATGTAAAAGTCTTTCTTCGGAATTGAGCATCTCCATGAATGCTTCAATCGAAGTCACCACGGCGCTCTTATCGGCAGTGACACGATAACGGGCTTCGCTCAAAAGACGATTGAGTGACGTGCCTGCAAGTTCAATCATAGCAATAGCTACTTCATCCATGTTCTTAAAATGACGGTAGAAGCTGTTAGGAGCTATATCAGCATAGCGAGCAATTTCACGTAAGCTAAGGCTTGAAATGCTGCGATTGGGACCCACTAATGATAGGGCGGCCGCGACAATATCTTCGCGATTTATCATTGCTTTGCGACCTGCTGGCGCGGCTTTTTTCGCTACCTTAGATTTGGTCGATGTCTTCGCTAGAATTTTTGCTTTAGATTTTTTCGGCACGCCTTAATATATCATAGTCTCCAAAAAACTTGCACGCTAAAATCGTAGTTTTTCGATATACATATGTATATACATGTGTATAATAAGTCATATGAAGTCTTTAGCTCTCTTTATAAATGCGATTGCTTTCTTCCAATTCAAAAAACTTGGCGTTAAGCCATTGGTTCTTGATTTTTATTTGCAGAGAGTCTGGCCTACATTTTCACTCGAGAGAGTTTTTGCAAGAGTGACAGAAAAGAAAAGTGTTTCGGCAGGGGCGGTGATGCTGACATTAAAGCCAAATTTTAATTTTCAAGGATTTAAGGCCGGGCAGCACATGCTCTTAACTGTAAGTGTCAATGGTCAGCGCTATGCAAGAACATACAGTCCAACAATCACGGCGATGGGTCTACTAGAGGTCACCGTCAAAAATATACCGCAGGGAAAGGTTAGTCCTCAGCTGAATGCTTTTCTAAAACCCGGTGCGGTGATTGAATTGAGTCAAGCCTTTGGAAGAATGACTTGGTTCGATCTTCCGACGTCACCTCATTATACGTTCTGCGCAGCCGGCGTTGGTATTACACCTTTACGGAGTCTTCTTCACGAGTGGGACAGAAATTCTTCAATCAGAGGAGGGCGAAGCGTGACCCTTCATTATTGGGCTCAAGCGGAAGAAGAAATATATTTTAAAGAAGAGCTGCAAGATCTTGCAAGCCGCAATAACGAATTTAAATTTTATTTTTACGTAACTC
>JAYTQQ010000189.1:0-19715 GCA_043746635.1 Bdellovibrionales bacterium
AATCTGGTCGAGCGTTTCACCTTTTGCAACGCGCTCTTTAAATTCGACGGTTTTCTGTTGAAGATCTGTATCCGAAAGGGCCTTCATTTTTGCATCGAACGAATTTACGGCATCAACGATCGGTTGAAGGCGCTTCATTTCACGTTCGTGTTGAGTTCCGAAGACTTTAGCTAGAAAAGACGTAACCATATAACCTCACAAGTAAGGTTTAAGGCTAACACGAAGTTTGACCCGCGATCTATCTAAAAAAGCGCTTAAAAACCTTGGGTTTGTCTTAAGAGTTCGAAGATCGAAATCGCCACCGCATTGGACAAATTCAGACTTCGGGTGGGGCCCAACATCGGAAGGTAACAGGTGCCTGCGTCATTCAGTTTTAAAATTTCTGGCGTGAGCCCAGAAGTCTCTTTTCCAAAGACGAGCCAGTCGCCATCTCGAAATTTCATCTCGTAAAGTGACTTGGGCGTTCCGGTTTCGATGAAAAACACGCGAGATTTGTCTTCGACCTTCTCCCACCATTCTTCAAGTGAGTTATGATAGTACCAACGTAAATGCTCCCAGTAGTCGAGTCCAGCTCGTTTTACCCGGCTTTCTGACATTTCAAACCCGAGTGGACCGACCAAATGAAGTTCTGAATTCGCGCCGACACACGTGCGCCCAACATTGCCCGTATTTTGCGGAATGAGAGCTTCAACCAATACAACGCGACAAAGTGGAGAATTTTTTCTTTCGGGTGGACTAAGCGGAACGTCTTTCATAAGTTATTTGTATCTCTCCATATAGGATTATCCAAATGAAAAAAATCGAAGCAATCGTGAAACCCTTCAAACTCGACGATGTCGTCGAAGCCCTTTCTGAAATTGGGGTCGAAGGTGTATCGGTCACTGAGATCCGCGGCTTCGGCAGACAAAAAGGTCGCACCGAAATCTATAAGGGTGCGGAGTATGTCGTCGACTTTTTGCCAAAAACGAAAATTGAAATCGTCATCAACGATGATCTTGTCAGCGCCGCAATTGAAGCAATTACTCGAGCTGCAAAGACAGGAAAAATTGGTGACGGAAAAATTTTTGTAAGCAATATTGAGTCTGTCATCCGCATCCGCACGGGCGAACGCGATGAAGAAGCCATTTAACATAGAAACCTATTTATAGTCTGCAACCCAACTCTTTAAAGAAGGAGAACGAATGTCGCCAAAAGAAGTCATTGATTTTGCAAACAAGCACGGCGCGAAGATGGTGGATTTAAAATTCATCGATATGCCGGGCATGTGGCAGCACTTTACGATTCCGATGTCGCAACTCAAAACAGAGCTCTTCGAAACCGGACTTATGTTTGACGGAAGTTCGATCCGCGGTTGGCGCAGTATTCACGAGTCAGACATGATGGTGAAGCCAGATCCCACGACTGCAAAGATGGACAACTTCATGGAAGTTCCAACCCTGTCTCTCATTTGTGACGTTCATGTTCCCGAGACGGGCGAAGCTTACGATCGTGATCCAAGACAGATTGCCAAAAAGGCGATCGCATATTTGAAATCGACGGGTATTGCAGACACGGCATTCTTCGGGCCCGAAGCAGAATTTTTTATTTTCGACGATATCCGCTACGAACAAACTGCAAATCGCGGCTTCTACCAAATTGATTCGGATGAAGGCGCTTGGAATACCGGTCGAAATGAAGACGGTAAAAACTTGGGTTACAAACCGCGCGCAAAAGAAGGCTATTTTCCGGTCATGCCGACTGATAGTCACCATGATATCCGCACCGAAATTTGTCTTGAACTCGAAAAATGCGGAATGGAGGTCGAACGTCAACATCACGAAGTTGCAAGCGCTGGCCAAGGCGAAATCAATTTCAAATTTGACGACCTCTTAAAAACAGCTGATAATTTGATGTGGTTCAAATATATCGTGAAAAACGTTGCGCGCAGACATAACAAAACGGCGACCTTCATGCCAAAACCACTTTTCGGAGATAACGGTTCAGGAATGCATTGCCACGTTTCTCTCTGGAAAGAGGGCCAACCACTTTTTGCGGGTGATAAGTATGCAGGACTTTCTCAGACGGCCCTTCACTTCATCGGCGGAATTTTAAAACATGCACCGGCGATGTGCGCAATCACGAACCCGACGACGAATTCATACAAAAGATTAGTCCCTGGCTTTGAGGCTCCAAATAAATTTGCTTATAGCTACCGCAATCGGTCGGCAGCGATTCGTATTCCAAATACGGGCATCAATCCAAAAGCGAAACGTCTCGAATTTCGTACGCCAGACCCAAGTGCGAACATCTACCTTTGCTTAGCGGCGATTTTGATGGCCGGTCTTGATGGCGTTCAGAATAAAATTAATCCTGGTGACCCGATGGATAAAGATATTTATGGGCTTCCTCCTCAAGAATTGGCAAAAGTCCCCAGTGCACCGGCGACACTCGACGTTGCTCTGAATTATTTGAAAGAGGGCGGCGATTTCTTGAAGCGCGGGGACGTTTTCTCGAATGATTTCTTAGAAACTTGGATCGACTACAAGTACGAAAAAGAAGTCATCCCGATGCAACAGCGCCCGACCCCGTACGAATTTTATCTTTACTTTGATTTATAATCGAAGAGATAATGACCTCCTTTAAGAGTATTCGAGGAGGTCGAGATGAGCAGCGAAGAATTTATCCCGTTTATGGTTTACGAGTGGCTTCAAATCGAAGACGAAACTCTCACGATTGGAATCAACGAAGAAGGCTTGAGCGAAATTACCGAGATCACTGCCGTGAATCTTCCTTCAGAGAATGATGAGGTCGTGGCAGACGAAATCTGCGGCGAACTTGAAACCGAAGAAGGCCCTCTCAATATTTATTGCCCTGTCGATGGCAAAGTCATCGAAATCAACGCGGCCGTTCTCGAAAATCCATCTCTGATTCAAGAAGATCCATTCGGAGACGGCTGGCTTTTTCGCGTCGAAGCGACCAACTTAGAGGAGCTCGAAGAGCTCACCAACCCAACTGACAGCGAGTAAGTTCGGTTGGCATTTTGGGCAAAACTTAAATCAACTCTGTCGCGTGCTTGGGTCGATCGCACTCGACTCAAAGTAGCCGACCACGAAAAAATCTTTTTCTTCATTAAAGATGAAGGCCTTGAAATTAAGAAACTCACGGTTCAAAATATTTCTGTCGGCGGAATCGGGCTTCTGGCTTCGGAGTTTCCAAATGCGGATCTGAGCCGCAACATCGAGGCCGAAATGAGAATCGTCTCTCACGCCCGCATCGAAAATATTCCGCAATCTTCTACTTTTAAAATTTCGGCGACAGTGGTTCACATTACCGCGACGACCTTAGGGCTTCGCTTTAGTACGGTAAGTCCCGAACTCGAATTCGCCCTCGAGCAATATTTTAAAGCCGAACTATTAGGAACTCGCCTGAACCTCGTCGACAAAAAATTTCTCAAAGCAGAAAATGATATTTTACCGATTTGGCTAACGGATGGTCGCGCGAACGAGATTTATATTCTTGCCGACAAATCCGGAATCATTAATTTTCACCTAGGCTTTTTAGGCCACTATATCGAAGGCGAAAAAGGCAAAAAACTTCGGGTTGGCCAAATCACCGAGTCAAGCGACAGCGAAAGAATGAATAGGTACAAAGGTTCTGAACTGATCGATATGAATCCGCAGGCAGAAGAAACGAGTATTCGTCTGGCGCGCGATTTCGTCACGAACGCGCACGGTATCGAACCTTTAATTCTTGAAGAGCTTTTGTCAATGCTCAAGGCCTAACCACCGGGTGACTCTAAAGTCGCTGTCGATCTGCAAATCCAATTAATGTTTATGCGTGATCGTTTGAATCGTATTTTTATCGTCAACAAAAACGAGTGTTGGCTTGTGTTCAGTCACTTCGTTGTCTTTGACCGTAACGAAGGACGCAATAATCACGATGTCGCCTTTGCAAACCATACGTGCGGCAGCTCCATTGAGGCAAATTTCTTTCGGCTTACCATGAATCACGTAAGTTGAAAATCTTGCGCCATTATTGCAATTGTAGATATCGACTTTTTCGAATTCATGCAAGTGTGCCGCTTCACACAAAACAGGGTCAATCGATATCGATCCTTCATAGTTGAGATCAGCATCGGTGACCGTTGCGCGATGAATTTTGCATTTGAGCATTGTCAGTTCCATAATTATCTCTCCCTATACATTCATTTTCAAAGCGTGATTGAGACCCTTCAAAACCAAGTCTGGTATAATCTCGTCAAACAAATCTGCTTTTTCAAAAAGGCTTGAGAAGCCTCCGGTCGCGATGACTCGTGGCTTGTCTCCGTTAAAGCATTCTTGAATTAAGCGAGATTTGATTTCTTTCACCATACCGATATTACCAAAGTAAAGACCTGATTGAATACTTTCAACCGTTGAACGCCCGAGGGTCTCTTTTAGTGAGGTAATTTCAACCGAAGGAAGCTTTGCGGTACGACTCTCAAGAGCTTCCATCGAGATGCGAAGGCCCGCGAGAATGACCCCGCCGAGATATTCCCGCTCGGTATTAATCGCGCAGAAAGTTGTCGCGGTACCGAAATCGACAATCAAGATGTTTTCGTTCGGATATTTCTCGGTCGCCGCAATCGAGTTAGCGATGCGGTCGGCACCTACCTCGAGAGGATTGCGGTACTTAATTTTAAGACCCGTTTTGACCCCGGCCTGCAAAACAAAAGGAATTTTATTGAAATATTTTTTGCATGCGTTCTTAAGAGAATAGACCGCATCGGGCACGACCGAACACATTGCGATTTGATTAATCGCATCTGGATCGACGTCGTTTTCTCTTAAAACTCCTCTTAGAAACATTCCGAGCTCGTCGCTCGAGGCTCGAAACTCTGAAGTTCTACGAAATTGAGTTCTGAGTTTATCACCTTCAAAAACTCCGCCGTGAATTTGGGTGTTGCCCACATCAAGACATAAAATCATTTGGTTTGCTCCTGACTTTGAAATTCAATATCTACTTTTTTACGAAGTGCGACGTGTTTGCCAACTAAAGTTTCGATGGCGACCGAAAGTTCGCTCTTGTCTTTCACTTCTTTCAACATCTTAGTTGAATCGAAAATTTGAGCGATGTGCTGGTAAAAGCCGACTTCCGAAATTTGATTTTGTACAACGAGATCAGCTTTCGATCCTTCGAAAAGCTTCTTCACTGCCTTTTCTTTTTCTTCAGCTCCGGCATTCACTAAGAGTTTGAAAGCAACGAGTACGAGGTCGCGATTGCGCGAGAGCCGTCGAATTTGATCAATCAACTTTGGAGTTCTTTTGAGCTTGAGGCTCATCTCAACGTCAGAATCGAGTTTAGAACCCTCTTGGGCATCCATCGTTTGTGCTCCCGATTCAATTTTATCAATGGTAAAATCGCTCACGGCTGCCGCGTGAATGACCGAATCGAAATAATTGTTCTTCAAAAGATTTTCGAGCGACCTCTGAAGATCGGCGAAACTTATAAATGAAACTTTTTGTACCGGAAGTTCGGGTTGCACGGATTCTTGAGCGCTCACGAAAGTCACGCGGTGACCACGTGCCGAAAAGTAATCTGCAATGTTGGCGCCCGTTCGACCCGTGCTCGTATTCGTGATCGAGCGAACGCCGTCAATGGCTTCGCGAGTACCGCCAGAGGTGATCAAAACTTTCATAACTGCACCGCCCACGGGCTTTACCCCCAAAGACGGAATTCGCTTTTGGATCGCGTTCATAATTTGGTCGGGTTCAAGCAAACGTCCTATCCCTTCTTCTCCACACGCCAGAACACCGCTGGCAGATTCAAGAATTTCTATTTTCCAAGATTTTAAGATCTCTAATGAATGTTGAGTTGATGGGTGCAAATACATTTTCGTATTCATCGCCGGAATGACCAAGTATGGCTTCTTAAAATCATAAGCTAAAAACAAAGTTGAGATGAGATCGTCACCGATGCCACTCGCGAGTTTTGAAATCGTGTTTGCCGTTGCCGGACATAAAATCACAAAGTCTGCCCAGTTCATCAAATGAATGTGCGCCATGTATTCGCCTTGGTGAAACAGCGAAGTCATGACCGCACGGCCCGTGAGTCCTTCGAGAGTTGCGGGTCCGACGAATTCAAGCGCCGATGGGGTGGCGACCACTTGCACTTCGCAGCCTTGTTTTACGAGGGCCGAAATAACCGAGCAGGCCTTGAAGCAGGCGATAGAGCCAGATAGCTGAAATAAAACTTTTGTGGCCGTTGAGCTGTCGTTAGATTTTAACATTGTCGATTAATCTCACTCCATCTAGTTTTGCGGCGACGAGGCGCCGACCCATTTCAGTCGCGACATACTCAACTTCAAAACCAGCTTCTGCTAGTTTCGTTTTTACTTCTTCATTCGGTAAAGATGAATTTAAATACTTGGCAATGAGAGGAGCTATCTCTCTTGCCGCAGTCCCTAGTCGTATGTTTCGTGAACTCATCGCGAGACCATCTGCTTCTCTCAGCGTTTCGCACGCAACGACATCGATCGGCAGAAACAAAGCCTTTGCCATGTCTTGAATTAATCGCAACTGTTGAAAATCTTTTTCGCCAAAATAAGCGCGTGTCGGTTGCACGAGATTAAAAAGCTTCAGGACGACAGTAAGAACTCCATCGAAGTGGCCCGACCTAAATTTTCCTTCGAGAATGTTTGAAAGCTTCGCTTCGGTGAGCTTAAAGCGATAGTCGTCGGAGTAAACTTCACGGGCGTCGGGAAATAGAATATAATCAACTCCACAATCCTCAGCGATTTTTTGATCTGCTTCGAGACTCACCGGATATTTTTCAAAATCTTTTTTGTCATTGAATTGGGTGGGATTCACAAAAATACTCAAAACACTGACGATATTTTCAGCGCGTGCTTTTTTCATAAGAGCGGCGTGACCTGCATGAAGGGCCCCCATCGTCGGAACAAATCCGATCGTTCCGCTCATTTCTCGGCGTAATTTTTGCCATTCTGTTAAGCCCACGAGTTTCATATTAATAGCTCTCGCCCTCATTCGGAAAAGTCTGTGCCTTTACGTCACGATCAAATTCATTAAAGGCACTTTGCATGATTTCAAAGCCTTGAAGATAGCGTCTGACAAATTTTGGTTTAAAGTCGTGATTAAAGCCCATCATGTCTTGAAGCACTAAAACTTGGCCGTCGCATTTATCGCCAGCGCCAATTCCGATCGTGGGAATTTTCAAATTCGCGGTGACGTGTGCAGCAACCTTTGAAGGAACGCACTCCAGAACGACGGCAAAACACCCTGCCTTTTCAACTTTCAAAGCTTGTTTTAAAAGCCAATCGGCAGCTTGCTCATCAGTCGCTTGAACTTTGAATCCACCAAATTTGTGATACGACTGTGGAGTGAGACCCAAGTGACCCATGATCGGAACTCCCGAATCAACGATGTGTGCAAAAACATCTTCACTTCCGTCGATGCCTTCGATTTTAGCGGCCTGTGCTCCGGCACGCATAATTTGCGCGATGGCTTTGAGAGTTTCGTCCATACTGCCTTTGTGCGCGAGAAATGGCATATCACCGATGATGAACTTTTCACGAGCTCCTTCGCGAACCGCAGCCACGTGAAGCGCCATGAGTTCAGGCGTCGCTTTCAATGTATCTTTATACCCATGCATGGTCATAGCGACGCTGTCACCGACTAAAATGCAATCGACCGCACTCGTTTCAATAATTTTTGCCGACCAAGAGTCATAGCAAGTCACCATCGAAATCTTTTTGCCGGCTTCTTTTGCTTTGTGAAAATCAAGAATGCTTTTCATGAGAGTTCCTTTGTTGATAAGCAGATACAAAAGCTTCGTAAACTTGTTTCATCGGGTCGCCTTGAAGAGCCGATAGGTGCTTCTCGATCGTGCCGAAATCACCACGCGCGAGAGGTCCCGTCAAAACTGAAAGGCGACGATCAGAGGCCACCTCCCCCAGGTTTTCAAAAATTTTGTGGAGGTAGGGCTTCAAGACTTCTCCCTTGAGGCCTAAATCTTTTTCAAATCTTTGAATGGTGTACTCCCATAAAAGAACCGAAAAATTGCCGCTCATCGCGCAGAGAGCGTGGTAAAGAGCTCTCTTGTCATTCGCGAGATACGAAAATGGATTTTTGAGACCCAAAATATTGAGCGACGGGGACCCTTCTTGTAAAACAAAATGCATTGAGCGCAAAGTCTCTGGCGAAAGAGTTTCTTCAGAAAAAGTCATGAGCGGATGAAAACTCCAGGCCGCTTTGACCGTCAGAGTTCCCGAAAAATGCACGCAAGTTTTGTCTTGTAGGTCATGCTCTTCGATAAAGCTTTCGAGACTCGAGTCGCTGATGGCGAGCAAGACCGTTTCGGCCTGATCGATTTTTTGTTGAAGATCTTTGAGGTTTCCGTTTCTACGACTCCACAAATGAAAAGCAATTTTCTCTAAGTCAAAATAGTAACTCAGGGATTGGGCTAGACGCCCTGAGCCGATAAGCAAAAGAGGTCTCGAATTTAAAATGTGAGGTACCTGTCGCATGGATCAAGTCCTTATTTAAATTTGATGAAAGACAAGGATTAACATATCTCGATTTTAAGGCTATGGTCAACTCCGCGGAGAATTGAAATTTCATGAAAAAAATATACTACAGTGTTGGTCTGATCGCCTTTTTCGGGGTTTTAATGACCCTGATCGTCCAGTTTGGAATTAAAGCGAGGGCGATCAACATTATGAAGCCTTCTTATTTCTCGACTCCTGAAGAAATTGGGGCAGTCATCTTTCGCAGATTTTACAGCGAGATCGCAAGTGAAAAGCTTTTGGTAATTGGAGTTCCAGCAAAGAGTGCGTTTCACCAAAATATCGTCGCCGGGCTCATTCGAGTCGCCGCCCATGAGGGCAAAGCATTCGATGTTTTGATCACCGACCCTCGGTTACCGCAGCCAGAGTCCTTACCACCTGCGCTCACGATTATTCCGCTCTCGATTAACGGCGAAGACATGAGCGATGCTCTCGCGCTGATCAAAAGTTTACTTGCGCAAGAAAAACATATTATTATTTATACGTATTCAACGATGAGCTCGCATCTTCTCGTCGGCAATACAGTTGCGCGACTCGAAAAAACTTTGAAGCGACCTGTCTTTGCTATTACGACGTCACAACTTTCTTTGCGAAACGATCAAGAGTACAGCCTCGAGCCTCCATGCGTGGGAGCCGCACGTGATGAAACCGGAACCGCCGATCTCGGTTGTACGATTTTACAGACGGGTCGCTCATATTATCGCCGCAATCTCGATTCAACGAGGTACGTCGCCGTGATCGATCAATATGGTCGCAGCGATTTTTTATTGTTAGCGGCAGGGCCGAAAGAAGCAACGATTCACACAGATGAAACTCCCGTTGTGAATTCTCTCGGAGTCGGCCCGCCAACGGCCGACCTCGTACCTGAGAAAAAACAAAAGAGTAAAAAATATTACGATGGCTCTCACGTCAAAAACAATTCGGGAACAACTACCGAAATTGACCCGAACGAGCAAGTCGAAGAAGACGTTAACTAAAGAGGATTTATGTCATACCAACACAAAGAGCGCGACAGTTTCTGGCAAAAAAAATGGGAAGCCGAGAAAGCTTTCGTCGCCGAAAGCGTTTCTAAAAAACCAAAGTACTACGCGCTCGATATGTTTCCGTATCCGTCAGGGGCAGGCCTTCACATCGGCCACATGGCTTCTTACACTCCGACCGACGTGATTTCTCGTTACAAGCGCACACGTGGCTTTAACGTTTTGCACCCAATGGGTTACGACGCTTTTGGTTTGCCGGCAGAGCAGTACGCGATCCAAACGGGAGTTCACCCAGCAAATACCACTCAAAAGGCGATCGAAAATTTTAGGGCGCAACTTTTCTCATTCGGCTTTAGCTTCGATTGGACCCGTGAGATTTCAACTTGTGATCCGAAGTATTACAAATGGACCCAATACATTTTCACCAAACTTTTTGAACGTGGACTCGCTTATCAAAAAGAAGTTCCGGTCAATTGGTGTCCCGAACTCAAAACAGTTCTGGCGAACGAAGAAGTCGTCGACGGAAAATCAGAGCGCGGCGGTCATCCCGTAATTCGAGTGCCGATGAAGCAGTGGATGCTCAAGATCACCGACTACGCCGAACGTTTGCTCGTCGATATCGACAAGGTCGATTGGCCCCAACGTACGCGTGACGCTCAGAAAAATTGGATCGGCAAATCTCGTGGAGCTAAAATATTTTTCGCTATTGACGGCAAGGACGCGAAGCTCGAAGTATTCACTACGCGGCCCGATACTTTGTTTGGAGCGACCTTCATGGTCATTTCTCCTGAGCATACTCTGATGAAGCAGCTGACTTCGACTGATCAACGATCTGCCGTAGAAAAGTACGTTCTCGATTCTTCTCGCAAGAGCGAACTTGATCGTAAGGCGAATGTCGATAAGACCGGAGTCTTCACGGGCTCCTACGCGACTCATCCCTTTACCCAAAAGAAAATTCCCATTTGGACGGCCGACTATGTTTTGATTGATTACGGCACCGGCGCCATCATGGCCGTCCCTGCTCATGACGAACGTGATTTTGAATTTGCACAGAAATTTCACCTCCCGATTGAGCGCGTTCTCGACGGCGGAGACAAGCTACCTTTTACCGAAGACGGTACGCTCGTGAATTCTGATTTTTTAAATGGACTCACCAAAGACAAAGCTATCGACAAAATGATTGCCGAACTAAAAACCCGAAACATCGGCGAGCTCGAGGTTCAGTACAAACTCAGAGATTGGCTGTTTAGCCGTCAGCGCTATTGGGGCGAGCCGTTTCCGGTTGTGCACTTCGCGAAAGTGGGAACGAAAACTTTGCCTTTGAACGAACTCCCCGTCGTTTTGCCTGAAGTGGCGGATTACACTCCATCAGAAAAAGGCGAGGCGCCGCTTGCCCGCAATCAAGAATGGGTCAAATACATTTCTCAAGGTGGGGACGTAGGCACCCGCGAAACCGACACCATGCCTGGCTCTGCTGGCTCGAGCTGGTATTTTTTAAGATACTGCGATCCGAAAAATGACGAAGCTCCCGTCTCTTTCGAGAACCAAAAATACTGGATGCCGGTCGATCTTTATGTCGGCGGCCCCGAACACACCGTGGGGCATTTGTTGTACGCGAGGTTTTGGCAAAAGGTTTTGTTCGACGCTGGCATCGTTTCGACCGACGAGCCATTTCAGAAGCTTGCCCACCAAGGAATGATCTTGGGTCTTGACGGCGAAAAGATGTCGAAGTCTCGCGGCAACGTCGTGAATCCAGATGAAGTGCGCGAAAAATACGGTGCCGATGCTTTGAGGCTTTTTATTTTATTTTTAGGACCGATGGACAGAGACAAGCCCTGGAATGAAAACGGCATCGACGGAGTTCAAAGATTTTTGGATCGCCTCTGGCGTTGGGCAATCGACGAAAACGACAAGCTTGCTTTGAATGACGAGCCAACTCCTCCTGAGGTCGAAAAATTACTGCACAAGACGATCAAGAAAGTCGGCGAAGACATTGAGGCGCTCAGCTTTAACACGGCGATCTCGGCATGCATGATTCTACTCAATGAATTCTACAAGCAAAACTCTCGCTCATTGCCAGCCGTGAAAAAGCTCGTGCAGATTTTGGCTCCGATGGCGCCGCATATCTGCGAAGATCTTTGGGAGCGCATGGACGAAAAATCACTCGTGTCGCTTGCTCCGTGGCCTTCGTTTGACCCCGCGCTCATTGTTGATTCAACTCTTGTCATGGGAGTTCAGGTCAACGGAAAATCCCGCGGAACGATTGAGCTTGCCAAAGACGCCCCTGAAGAAGTCGCGGTGTCGGCCGCGAAAGAAGTTGCTGCTGTTCAAAATGCCCTCTCAGGAAAATCGATCGACAAAGTGATTTACAAAGCGGGACGAATTCTGAATTTGATCGTGAAATAAATTATTGTCGTGACGGGTTAATTAGTGTACTCAAAACGCATTATAACTGAATGCGTTCACTGAGGAGATTAAACTTTGACCCAACCAACCAACTGGTCGATTGAAAAAAGTAAAGAATTGTACGGCATCGGCGCCTGGGGCTCAGGCTTTTTCGATGTGAATCCTCAGGGAAGTATCTCCGTCACTCCGTCTGGCCCGAAAGGTCCCGATGTCGATTTGATGGAGCTTTGCACGGATCTTCAAGAGCGCGGAATTCGTTTTCCGATGCTGATTCGTTTTCCTGATATTACGAAATCTCGTATCGATCTCCTTTCAAATTGTTTTGCGAAAGCGATTGAAGATAACTCTTACAAAGGTTCTTACCGTGGAGTTTACCCGATCAAGGTCAATCAGCAGCGCCACTTGGTTGAAGAGCTTATCAAGTTCGGAAGCAGCCATCGCTTAGGCCTTGAGTGCGGATCAAAACCTGAACTTCTCGTCGTTCTCGCGATGATGAATACGCCTGACGCTTTGATCATCTGTAACGGATTCAAAGACGTTGAATACATCGAGACGGCAGTTCTCTCGCAAAAGCTCGGTCGTAACACGATCGTTGTTGTTGATCGTATGATCGAACTTAAAATGATCATCGATGCAGCGAAGAAATTTAATATGTCTCCGAAAATTGGTTTGCGCGCAAAACTTCACTCGAAGGGCGCTGGCAAATGGATCGACTCAAGCGGCGATCGCTCTAAATTTGGCCTCACCCCCATGGAAATCGTCGAATGCGTTGAAACTCTGAAACGCGAAAATATGCTTGAGGCTCTTGAGCTGATTCACTTTCATATCGGTTCGCAAATTCCTTCGATTTCTTCTGTCAAAAATTCGATGAAAGAGGGCACTCGCTTCTACACCGAACTTCATCTGATGGGCGCTAATATTAAGTACATCGACGTTGGCGGCGGCCTCGGCGTCGACTACGACGGATCAGCCCAAACCGACAGTTCGGTGAATTACTCTGAGCAAGAATACGCGAATGACGTCGTTTCGATCATTCAAAGTACTTGCGACGAGCGCGGAGTGAAACATCCCGACATCGTGACCGAATCGGGACGCGCTCTCGTGGCCCACCATTCTGTCTTGGTGTTCAACGTTTTGGGCGTG
Source organism: Bdellovibrionales bacterium (assembly GCA_043746635.1). GTDB lineage: Bacteria > Bdellovibrionota > Bdellovibrionia > Bdellovibrionales > JAMPXM01 > JAYTQQ01. The sequence goes on from JAYTQQ010000189.1 coordinate 13,072, forward strand.
AATGAAGTCGTGAAGAAAGAAATTTCTTCGCCTCCGGTAAAAGATGATCACCGCGTGATTCATGATCTCGCGTACATTTACGAGCAACTCAACGTCAATAATATTCACGAGTTTTATCACGATGTAATGCACATCAAAGAAACGATACTTCAGCTTTTCACTTTCGGAGTTTTGAATCTAACTCAACGCTCAAAGGCCGAAAATCTTTTTTGGGTGATCGTCACTAAAATGGATTCGGTCGCGGCCAAACTCACCGACGCCGAAGATTTGCAGACGTCTTTGAAAGAACTTTTGTCAGACACTTACTTCTGTAACTTTTCAGTTTTTCAATCGATGCCTGACTCATGGGCTGTCGGACAAATGTTTCCGGTGATTCCTATCCATCGTTTGAATGAGCAACCCACGCGCTCGGCGAAATTAGTCGACCTCACCTGCGACAGCGACGGAAAAATTGGCCAATTCATCAGCCAAGAAAGCCAACCGAAGACAAAGAAAACCGATCTCGAAGTTCACGAGCTCGACGAAGTGAATCCTTACTATATGGGAGTTTTCTTAGTCGGTGCTTACCAAGAAATTCTCGGCGATCTTCATAACCTGTTTGGCGATACCGATGCGGTTCACATTACGGTGACGAGCGCTGGCTATACCGTTGATCATGTCGTCGAAGGTGACACCGTTACTGAAGTGCTCAGCTACGTACAATACCAGCGTCCCGAGCTGATCGAAAATATTCGTCGTGCTTCAGAAGACAGTATCTTACGCGGAACCATCACCAAACCAGAAGCCCGTGTTCTTATGCGCCACTATGAAGAAGGCCTCTCGGGTTATACATATCTTGAGGATCCGGAGTAGAATTTACCTACGGAGGTATTTTTAATGGCAAAAAATATTCTTTTTCTCATTTTAGGGGTTGCCGTTGCTGCCGTTGTGGCGCCTGCGATCAACCAAAAGGTGAGCGGACTCACCGACTCCGAAATATCAGACTACTACAAACTTAAAGATCAAAAAGAGAAATACGAAAAAGCGAATGAGATCTTAAGCAAAATCGTTCTGCTCTTTCTCGCTGATCTGGGAGTGAAGCTCTCGCCCGAAATTCGTCATCAGGCGTAAGAATCTGTCATTCCTGTCGCCGAGAAAAAACCCGAGGCCACTTCACAAAGCCTGGTCGCGCAATCAAAACCAGATACACCGAAGCAACCCGCGTGGATTCAAAATGAAACATTGCTTGTGAGAGTGACGAGCTTCGCGGAGGCGACCCACTTTCTTGACGAAACTAAAATGGATGATTTTAACGACGCCATCAAAACGGCAACGACCTTTAAAGACCGTGATCATCTTTTAGCAAGTCTCAACGGTGTCTTTGATGAGGGTCCGGCTGATGTTACGACCGCTTCAGGCAAACATACTTGGGAGATTCGAATCGAGCTCAACGCGACGGTCTAGGACGGAGCTCTCAACGGAAATAACAAAATCGTTATTTCAGAGCGCGGCAAAGTTTTCAGCACCATGAGCAACGGCGGAAATATGAATTCACTGAAACAAATTGGCGACAATCAGTCGATTTTCTTTCGTGTTTCGCCCACAAATTATTTTTAAGTCTATTACGCCAGAGGTTCAGACACGCTCATCATCAATGTTTATAATCGCACCGATGATGATCACAGTTACCAGTACATCGGGATGGGCGAACTCAAGCGCGAACATTAAAGCCATTTTTTCAGTTCGTATTCCGCAAAAAATCATTGGCCCCCCCTCACAAAACCAGAATATGAAATGTGAAGAACTCGTGTTGGGCCTGTGTACTTTTTTGAGATAAAAATAAAATAACCTTTATACTTCAGTTTTTTGCGAACCTGGCCGAATAGCTAGGAACGATTTTTGTTTTCCATATAACCATTTGAATGTAATTTGAGGTGTTTATGGTGAGTTTTATTCGATGCTTTCAAGTTTTGGTATTTGCAGCGACTTTGTCGCTCATAGAATCGACCAAAGCCGACGAATATATTTACCCGACCGTTTCTACCGACCCGAATCATTTAAGCACCTACAGCTATAATTTAGTAAAACTTAAGAATAACCCACCATTGTTCGGAAATGGAGGCGTTGAGGTGTGGCAAAAGACGTTCACAAGCGCTCAGGTGACAAGTTCAATTGCGCAGGTTCTTCCCTTGGGAGGAGCCTATGGTGAACTTAACGGTGCCGCAGTGTTGCACTTTTCACCGGAAGGAGATCGGCAAAATTTAGCAAGCTGTAACGATGCAAGCTTCAACCTTGTGAACTATTTGACATCGCCTGGTTACCCTTATTTTCCTAATTTAAATTCAAGTGTAACGGTATCACTTGTGTCGCTAAATGATCCGAGCTTGGCTTGCTTAATACCGGGCGCATCGTTCACAGATTTTACTCAGCCCGTTGGAACGTGGAAATTAGGGGGCGGCCCCGGTATTTACTCAATACATTGCTCCGAACCAATCATGAAAATTTACATTTATGCGAACACCGAAAAATTGATTCCGCCGGTTCCTCCAATTAATTATTACCAACAGGAAGAATTGGCTGTTTCGCAGTTTTCGATCATGTGCAGTGCGGCTTCTCAGAAGAAACATTCAGTCGTCACAAACAATCTCGTTGTGAGCCAATCCGTAAACAATTTTAAATTTGACGGAAGCCCCGCCGATTATGATTTGGTCTTAGGACGAAATACAGCAATTTCCTTTGATGCGGTTACAAGTGATGGCTCCAATCAGGCTGTCACTTTCTCAGTTCAACTGAGTGATGGGTCAAAAGCGATCACAAAATGCAACGATTAATGGTGCCGCTCAGAAGATCACAATGGTCTTTGACCCATTAGTTGCCGGGCCATTTGATCTTCATTTAACCGCCACAGGTTCTGGAGTAAAAGATTTTAACGGACCTACGAAAGCCGTACGGGTGAAGCAGACTCAAAATTTGACTATTGATTATATTCAAATGGATAGTTCTTTTTACGGCATGGTTGATATCAATGAGTTCAATAACCACATTACAAAAGCAGCGGATTTGATAAACGGCATGTTCCCCCTAGCTGAAAATGGTTTAACTTCCGAAAACGAATTGTATTCTATCGTCCCAGCTCCGTTTCCTAGATCCTCGTCGGATGCGGTTTTAACAGATCTTGAGAAACTCGGACGCCTAGCCGCCATCAAACATGTCCCCGTCATTGGCATTGTATCCAGAGACTATTTTCCTCTTCATTTACAGAGGGGAACTTTTGGCATTGCGCAGACGCCAAGTACTCAGACCGGATTTGTTCCTGCCGCCGCAATTACAACTGTCGGATACTGGGATACCACTCCACATGAGCTTGCGCACACGTTCTCAGTTCTACATGCGTACAATGCTCCTAAGGTTTCAGGCTATTGGGTGGACCAATTGCTAAATATCAAAGGCCTTACGGATTTAATGGATCTGTCTTCTGCAGATGGATATGATGTTTCACTTCTAAGATGGATTTCAAAACCTGAATTTCAGCAGATCTTCAAATCTCTTCTAGTGCAGAAAGCTGATCCAGAAGTATTTCTCATATCGGGATTTCTTAATGCAGATAACACCATCAGTTTAGATCCTATAGCCTATATGCCGAATGGCGTGGTTACTCCATTCAATCCATTAAATGATGTTGTCATTAACATATCGGCTGCCGATGGCTCTCTTCTTGGGCAGTCTAGCTTCGCATCGTCTTTTAGTTTACTTGGCGATAACGGAACCGTCATTCCAACAAATCAGAGTGCTTTTGCGGTTCAAGTTCCCGTAGTTAATCAAATAGCCGCTATCGAGTTCGTCTCGAAAAACATGCGTCTTGCCAAAATCAATCCACAAAGCCAACTTCTCATCACAGCCATTGTAGAACTTCCTGATTCTGTATTTAATACAGACCCGGTAAAAACGAGAGCTTACCTTTTGAAACAGGCAAGAAAAATCGAAAATGAACTTGAACTATGCCAGAGAATCAACGGTGATAGACGTGAAAACTCCGAGCAAACCGAGTGCTCAATTGAAATTGTTAATAAAATTACCGGGCTGAGAGAAAAAATTGAAAGTCTCCTAAATGACTCCTCCCTACTAGACAATCCGTTTCAAATTACAAAATCGGAGTCGTTAAGAACGGTCGATCAAGCAGGACTCCAAGTATTCCCGAACTTGAAATTAAAAGCTCCTCGTAAAAAAATCAGAATAAATCTGATATCACCAAATAAATGCGACGACAAAATTATTTATTCTTACAGTACCGTAACGCAGGGAAACTTCGGAACCGTCTATATCGAAAGCGATGGATCGTTGATATATAACCCAAACTCTAAAAAGCCTGCGTCTGATACTTTTACAGTGAAAATAGTAGATGTCGACGGAGACTCGGCGACCAAGACAATCTTTCTCACTCTAAATCCCGGAGATGCAAATGAAAATTAATTTATCTAAATGGAGCTCTCAATGAAACTCCAAATTTATTTTAAAAATTCAAAACATTTTGTTAGACTTCTAGCAATAACGCCGAGCCTGTTAATTTTATTTACGGTTCCACCTGCTTTTGCTGAATTTGAATGTGCTATGGATAAAACTGTGAGTGGCTTTGATGCAATTTATTTAGCGCTTGGAGATTTTAAAAAAGCTTGCGGACGCTATCCCTTGACAAAAGAAGGGCTCAAAGCTCTTAAAAATCTGCCGCAAAACCTGAAGTGTAGCTCTATCGGAAAATATAGCGACGCTTTCTTTTTTGAAGATGGCTGGTTTAAACCCCTCAACTATACGTCAAACGGCAAAACATTTCGTGTAAAAGCCTCTCACGGATATTATTTAACTGAGAAATCTCCGAAGCAAAACTATGCTCATCGTTGGAGCAATGCTAAACCGATCAAGCTATGTGAAGAAATGCCGAGTGATATTGCAGATCCCCGATTGGGACCATAGGATTTACTCTAGTGGAGCGAAGAGAACGTGCGTTTAAAACTTCGGCATTCGATCGATTTAAAGATCTAATCTCCCTGCGGGACAACATCATATTGAGGTAAGATTTTTTCTAAAAAAATAATTTTAGAAACGTCGCCAAAGGCTTAGTAAATCATATTTCCGGAAGAACCAATCCTTTCGAAATCCCAAGACGGCCTCGTCATAGTCAACTGGTGGGTCGTGACGGCTCGAGAGTTAGCGGATACTTTCCGACTGAATTATGCGAACCGCACCCCAAACCAAAACTGCAGATAACGATTCGTCGGAGCGTTCTAAGAGTGTGGAGCGAAGTATTTTAGAACTGCGAGAAGGTCTAGAAAAAAGTTAAATGACTTGGCTTTCACCGATCCGTTGCAACTCTCCAAATCAGATGTTTTGAAGCTCATGACGAAGTCATACTCCAAGTGAACCCGAATCTGACTGACATTAGCCGCGTACCACAATTCGGTCAATTTTGAAATTTTACCAAAACATGAGTGCAAAGTGAAAAAAATTTTTGGTATATTCTCAGTCACTTAAGGATTTTTTGGGTCAGTCTCTGTAGATAAGAATAGTTCGATCACAAATTTTCCAAATTCGAATCAAAGGAAAGCAGACAACTTTGTTGTGACTATTCAATCGATTGACGGCGATACGGTCACGAAGAATATCAGTATTGTGGCCCCAAAGGATAACGACCATGACCATAGATAACTTTTTAAAAAAACTCATATGCAAAACTCGGCAGGGTTTAAAAGCATTTTGTTTTTACGTGGGAATACTCTTGGGCAACATGCACGGCGTGGAGTTTAAAATCGTTTTCCAGTATGCTCGCGGGGCCTAAAAAAGACACAGAAGGGAGCCTCAGCTTAATTTTTCATTCTTTAGAGGAGTTTCGTAAGTCTTGTGGGCGCTATCCATTCACTAAAGAAGGTTTCAATTTAGCCGCAGTGCCGCCTGAGCCAAAGTGTGAAAAATTCCGCCAGATTCCGTATTGGCATCTACCCGAGGTCGATGGTTGAAAGCAGGTGTTTAAGTACACATCGGATGGATTTTCCTATAAGCTCGAAGCCTCGCATGGGTATTCAATGACCGAAAAATCTCCGCAGCAAAAAGAAGGGCATTGGGACAATCCGAATCCTCCGCCAGATGATCCGAAACCAACGTGGATGATTGGTCCAAATTCTGAGACCAGGCGTTACCTTAATGCATATTACAGAGATATGAATGAATTTCAGAAAGTTTGCGGGCGCTTTCCTTTAACGTCAGAGGGTTTTAAAGCGCTCGCCTTTTTGCCGAGAAGTTTGAAATGCACAAAATTTCGAGACATTAAATCCTCAGCAGAAAGCGTTTCTGATGTTCGTGATGGATGGAAGAAAAAATTGAAATACATCTCTGATGGCAAAAGCTTTAAAATTGAAGCTTCGCACGGATACTTCGTCAATGATCAATCTCCTCATAAGGGCAATGAATACTGGGAAAACAGTGGTACCGTAGTTGATGATCCCGAAGTACCGATTCCCCAGGATCAATTGGATCTGATGTGAAGATCCGTTGCCGTGGTGGTTTCTACGAAAGACCACTTTTCCTATCGCTTTTTAACCTCAAGAAATTAGGCAATACTCTTAATACCATTAATAATCTCTTTCTGGCTTAGTTCTACCGCATCCGCAACAATA
>JAYTQQ010000190.1:0-3613 GCA_043746635.1 Bdellovibrionales bacterium
TCATTTTGCTTTTCTGTTTTGAATTCCCCAAGTTAAATTGTCTTCTGGGATTTTTGTTTGTGCAAGAGGTAAATCATTTCGTTCAGTTCTCTCTGGAAATTCGAGGATAAATTCTGTTCCGACTCCCTTTTGGCTCTCAACAAAAATTTGAGCGCTGTGGGCTTCTAGGATTTTATGTGTAACAGCCAGACCTAAGCCCGTGCCTTTTGCCTTCGTTGTATGAAAAGGTTCGAAGATTTTTTTGAGTCTAGCTTCTTCAATCCCGACTCCGTTGTCCGAGATTCTCACGATGACTTTTTTGTCACCATCAGTGCAAGATACTTTTACTTTAGGATGAGGCTGCTCGGTCACGGCCTGATGAGCATTAATAATGATGTTGATAAGCGCTTGTCGAAGTTTGTCGCGGCTTCCGGCAATAATTTTTTTCGAACTCAGATCAAGAGTCACTTCAGTATCTTGCCTTAAATTTTTATTCATCTTGTTCATCTCACAAATATCTCCAAGGAGACCAGAAAGTTGAACCGATTCATCATTGATCTGATTTGGTTTCACGTAATCTAAAAACTCGGTAATCATGTTGTTGAGACGATCAATTTCTCTTATGACAATGTTCATGAGTTTCTTTTGTTCGTCGGGAGTTGTTGGCCCGCCCTGACCAAGAAGCTCGATGCTTCCGCTAATGCTCGCGAGAGGATTTCTAATTTCGTGAGCGATACCTGCCGCAAGTTGCCCTACCGCCGCAAGTTTTTCGCTCTGCCTCACCGCAAACTCGAGGCGCCTCACGACCGTTAAATCTTGAAAAGCAAGTACGTACGAATCCGAGATGCCGTCGGCCTGAATCAGAGGAGAAATAATAAATTCTAAGTTGAGTTTGTCGCGACTCATGTTGGTGTAACCAAAATCAAAACGTGTCGAGCGATCTTGCTTTAGCTCTACTTCATGGCTCGAAATGAACTGGGCCATTCCGGGCATGATCTCCTCAAGATTATGACCGACGAGATCTTTCGCGTCGACTTCGAGAATAGTAGTCGCGGCCCGATTGCACATTAGAACGTCTAACTTAGAATTAATGCTAATGAGGCCGGTCGCGATGTTTTGAATAATCAAATCGTTCAAATTCTTGAGGGCTTTAATATCTCGGCCCCTTGCGACCAATTCACTTCCCATGAAATTTAACTGATCGCTGAGGTATCCAGAAAGAAGAGCGACGGCGTAGAAAGCCAAGTTGTTAAGACCGACACTGAAAAACAGAGTTTGCCCCTTTAACTCCGGCCCAACGATGATGAGAATGTTAAACGCAACGCTGGTTGCGAGCGCCAAGAAAAGTGCTCCCCTCGAACGAAAAACAAAACCGCACAAAATAATATTAACGAGATATAGAAAAACAAAAACCGATTGATTGGCGCCGTTGTAATAGTTGAGGCAAGTGATAAAGACCGTATCAAATAGAAAAAGAATCGCGGTCGGGAGCCAAGTCTTTAAAGCTTGCTCAAAATATAAGAGGTAGACCGAATTGAGAATAAATGCCGAAGCCAGCATGATGTAAATCGGTACCATGATTTCAACGTTAATGAATTCAGGTTGAAGAGTGCCAAAGGCGATAAGGATGATTAGGATCGTCCATAAGAACCCCAATCGAACCGCCTCGATAATGAGCATTTGATTCGCACTTTTTGTGAAATCAAATCGCTCATTTCTCTGGTCATTTCTCTCGAGGGTAGAACTCATTAGTTGCCCGTAACCGCACCAGCCATTTGAAAGATCGGCAAGTACATCGCGATGACCACGACGGCAACGATACCGCCGAGTACAACCATTAAGATCGGCTCAATCACCGATGTTAAGGCGCCTACGGCAACGTCGACTTCATCTTCGTAGAAATCGGCAATTTTTCCTAACATCTGATCCAGATTACCGGTTTGCTCTCCGACACCGATCATCTGAACGACCATCGAAGGAATAAATTTTTCTTTCGCGAGTGGAGCTACGATCGTCTTACCTTCAGAAATAGAGTCTCTGGCACGGATGATTGCTTTTTCGATCTGAACATTTCCGACGACGCGTGAAGCGATATCAAGAGCTTCGATAATACCCACACCCGATGATAAAAGTGTTGACAGTGTTCTTGTAAATTTAGCGATCGCACCCTTTTGCACGAGCGAACCGAAGACCGGGGTTTGCAAAAGAATGGCGTCAATTTGTTCATTTCCGATCGGAGTACGATAATATTCTTTGAGAGCAAAGACTGCGCCGATGATACCTCCAAAAACTGCCCACCAGTAGTGAACGAAAAAGTCACTACAGTGTACAACCATCATTGTAATAGCCGGAAGCTTTTGGCCGGCACCATTAAATAAAGTTTGAAACTTTGGAATTACGAAAATCATAATGCAACTGATAACCGCAAGAGCGACGAACACGATCGCAGCCGGGTACATCATCGCGCCCTTGATTTTACCCTGAATCTTTACCGCTTTTTCAATGTAGGCCGCAAGTCTGTTTAACACGAGATCTAACTGCCCAGATTTCTCTGCGGCTCCAACCATATTGACATAAAATCGATCAAACACGCCGGGATGCTCCGCAAGAGCGTCGGCGAACTTTCTACCTTGAGAAAGATGAGTGATAATCATTTTGCAGGCTTTCGTGATCGGAGTTTCACGAATTCCTTGTGAAAGAACTTCGAGACTTTGCAAAATCGCGATACCTGAACCGAGCAAGGTTGCTAACTGACGCGTAAAAATTTGCAATTCTTTCGGCTTGGCCTTTCCAACATTGACGGTGATTTTCATCGCCGCCGGCTTCGGAACAAGTTTTAGCGGTACAACCCTTTGGGCACGCAATTTATTTCGAGCATCGACTTCATTGATCGCGTCGATCTCGCCCCGTGTACTTTGCCCATTGGCACTTCTTGCTTCATATAGATACTTTCCCATTAAATACCAGCTTTCTTGAGCATAACATCGAGCTGCTCAGGTTCAGGACTCGCCGCAAACGCAGTTTTTAAATCAATCTTGCCGCGAGAGAGAAGATTAAAGAGAGATTGATTCATGGTAACCATCCCGGTCTTATCTTGTCCCATTTGCATCATACCGTGAATTTGATGTAATTTATTTTCACGTATGAGATTTCGAATACTTGGAGTCAGTAACATAAATTCAATCGCCGCGACTCGCCCGCCTTGCTTACTCGGCAAAAGCGTCTGACAAATTACACCCTGCAAAACGAAACTTAAAAGGACTCTCACTCGATCTTGTTGCTCGCTCGGAAATACGTTCACGATACGGTTGATGGTTTGAATTGCCGAATTCGTGTGAAGGGTCGCGAATACTAAGTGACCTGTCTCGGCAATTAAAAGTGCCGACTCAACGCTATCTAAATCTCGCATCTCACCTAGTAAACAATAGTCGGGATCTTGTCGTAAAACGTATTTAAGAGCTTCACGATATTCGTTCGTATCTGAGCCGATTTCTCGCTGGTTAACGATACAAGACTTATGACTATGAACAAATTCAATTGGATCCTCGAGTGTGAGAATGTGACCGAATTGCTCTTCATTAATTTTATCAATCATCGCGGCAATGGTTGTCGACTTTCCCGAACCGGTCGGGCC
>JAYTQQ010000191.1:0-60777 GCA_043746635.1 Bdellovibrionales bacterium
ATTACCCAGCAAGAAAAAGACAAGCTTGTTGTCGAATATGCTCCTTTGATTAAATTCATCGCGCAGAAAATTGCCGTTCGTCTTCCTTCTAATATTGAACTTGATGATTTGATTTCAAGTGGCGTTATCGGGCTCATGGATGCTATCGATAAGTATGATCCCACTCGCGATAACAAATTTAAAACCTACGCTGAATTTCGTATTCGTGGGTCCATTCTTGATGAACTTCGTGCCCAGGATTGGGTTCCACGCTCGGTTCGCGATAAAGCAAAACTTTTAGATCGTACGATGGTTGAGCTTGAAGCCGTTCTGGGCCGTGCAGCAACTGACGAAGAAGTTTCGACAAAACTCAATATGAGTATGGAAGAATTCTACGACCTCGTCAATCAGGTCCGCCCAGTGAGCGTTCTTTCGATAGATGACTCAACGACTTTCAGTAACGTTGATAAAAAATCGATCCTCAATATCTTAGAAGGTTGCGCTCTAAACAATCCTTACAATCAACTCAGTATGAAGTCTGTGAAAGACATCGTGACGAAGGCGATTGAAGAACTGCCAGAGAGACAACGTCTCGTGCTTTCGCTCTATTACTACGAGGATTTGAACTTGAAAGAGATCGGCAAAGTTTTGAGAGTGACTGAGAGCCGCGTTTCTCAGTTACATGCGCAAGCCGTTAGTCGCCTCAGAGCAAAACTGACTCAAGTATTTAATTCGAACGAGCAAGAGGCTTCGTAAGGAACCAGTTTTTAAGTGCACGGTCCTCCGCACTTAAAAACTGGAGTGCGGCTTGCAGAGCATGAGCTTTTTTGTCTTCGTGAATACAAGGTCGTCACTTTCTCCAACATATATAAAATTTTAAATTTGCCTCAAGCAGTAACGTTTCATATTAATACTCTCATCTCAGCTTTAAATCAGAGTGCAAGACTTTGAGCCAGATAAGAGCTTTTCGCATCGCTCAAGATTTAAGTCCAATTCTGATTCATCCGAATCTGTTAATAGGGAATACTCTTAAATCTCGGAGCTTTAAATGTTGCAGACACGATATTTCGTAGCACATGACGGTGAACAAATGGGACCTTTTACCGTTGATGAGATCACCGCTAAAATTCAAAGTCGTGAACTAAGCGTGAGCGATTACGTTTTTGATGAAGCCGCTGCTGATTGGTTTATGATTGTCGCGCACCAAGGCTTTGCGGCGCTCGTACAATTCGCGAAGCCAGTACATGCACCTCGGCCCGAGCCAAAGAAATCTGCCGTTGACATCCCAGAGTGGTTTATCTTAAAAGGCCAAAACCGTTTTGGCCCGTATTCTTACTTCGATATCGTAAAACTTCTTCAGAGCCGTTCTTTGTTTGAATACGATTACGCTTGGAATCCAAATCTTGAAACTTGGCAGCTCATCGCAGAGCTTCACGACTTCAAAGCCGAACGTATTAAAGAATTACAGACCTCAACTCAAACCGATATGAACGAAGTATTCTTTCGCAGACGCCACGCCAGAGCAAACTACGGTGCGTCTTTGATTGTTCACAACAACTCTAAAGTTTGGAAAGGCAAAAGCTTCGAGATTTCGCCGGGCGGTGCCGGTATCGAGCTTGAGTCAGGCAATTTACAAATTGGTCAGTCGATCAATATTCATTTTAAGCCGGGTGATGATGTGCCTCCATTTAACTCAAAATGTGAAGTGGTGAGCATGCGTTCAGTTGATCGCGATAATGAGAAAAAAGTTATTTACGGAATAAAGTTTTTAGAACTCGCACAGCAGACGCAAAATTACCTTGCGCAGTTTACCGAAAAGAACGTCAGAGTATCGTAAGAAAGTCATAAACTAAGACACGCCTTAACACTGCATGTACTCTCCCTAGGGCGCGGAGCAAAGATGAGAAATGTTTCTCATCTTTTGGGAGAGCTACAATGAGAGTCGTACAAAAAATTTATACTTCTTTGATGGCACTTGCACTAATGGCGAGCTGCTCACAACAAAGTTTTGATCTCACTCCGCAAACCAAAAATTTTGCTCAAAGTGTGAAGTACAATCGCCAAGCCGACGTTCTCATCGTGATGGAAGCATCGGGCGCCATGGACCAACAAAAACGTTACGCAGCGATTGCGGCCCAAATGCCGGCATTAGTGAAAGTACTAAACGCGGCAAACCTCGATTACCATATCGCCGTCACGACTATGACGACGCGTTTTCAGGATCCGCAAACTCAAAACATGATCGGCCAGGGCGGACAATTTATCGATCACGGCGATGGTCTTCCTCTCGTTTTGAGTTCGACCCAACCTAACCTCGGAAATGTTCTTGCGAACCGTCTTACTTTTAACTCGGGCGACTACTTATCTCCCGTTAATTTTGGCAGACTCGCGGTTCAGAACGCTTTAAGTTCACCGCTCCTGGCCGGGCTGAACTCTGGTTTCTTAAGAGACAATGCGCTTCTCAACGTCATTTTCATTTCTTCGAAAGAAGATGATGTTAACAATACGACTACTGTCGATCTCGTTTCGTTTCTTAATAAGTTACGCCCACCCCTGGCTACCACGGGCCAACGTAGCTGGTTCGCTCATTACGTTGGAGTTCTTTCGAATGCCACCACCGACCAATGTGCTTCGGCACAGTGGGGCTATCGTTCGGCAGGTCTTAAATTCATGGATGTCGTGACTGCGTCGGGCGGATCAGCAACGACAATTTGCTCGAGCGACTTAACCGTTGCCGTACAAAATGTTCAGGCGCGTATTTTAGAAATTGTTACGGATTATCATTTAGATCAGATACCTAACGTTTCGACAATTTTAGTTTACGAGGCAGGGGTTTTAGTTCCGCAAAACTCAACCAATGGTTGGACTTACGATTCGAGTATACAGTCGCTCGTGTTTCATGGCACTTCGATTCCGCCGGACGGAACTCCATTTCATGTCGACTACACCCCAGCGAGTATACAATGAAAATTTTGATCTCGGTTCTTCTATTCTTAAGTCTTTCTCAATCGGTTTTTGCCGGGCAAAAGTCTGCACCTAAAGACATGTCCGTTGAAGAGCAATTGAAATTTAAAGACGGAGACGAAAAAGGAAACGATATCAAGGCACTCAAAACAGAGCTTCTCGTGGAGAATAGCGAAAAGCACGCTCTCGCTCAATTGCAGAAACTACTTGAGAAACATAAAGGTAAAAAGCTAGAGGCAGATATTCTCTACCGCATGGGCGAACTCTATATGCGTCGTGCACGCAGTGAAAGATTTTTTGAAATTCATAAAGACGACAAAGAAATCATGAGCTTCTTGCCGACGATCGTGAAAGAAGGGGCCGAGAAAGTTCAGATCAAAAAAGCGATCGCTATCTATGAAGACGTTCAGTCCCGTTTCAAAAGCTATCGTAACATCGACATGATTATTTTTAATGAAGGTTACGCTCTCGAGCAACTCGGTGACGTAAAAATGGCCGAAACGACTTTCGCCAAGCTCATAAAAAATTATCCTGATTCACCTTTGTTGCCAGACGCGTATATGTCAGTTGGTGAGTTGAATTATAACAACAAGAAGTTTGCCGTAGCTCTCGAGAATTTTAAACAAGTTCGTAAATTCACCGAAGCTCGAGTCTATCCGTACTCGATCTACAAGGGTGCTTGGTGCTATTACAATCTTCAAAATACAAAAAATGGTCTTAAAGAACTAGAAGCTGTGGTCGAATACGGTGCAAAAATTGCCGAATTAAAACTCGACGCTAAACTTGATCTTCGTAAAGAAGCATTAAGCGACATGACTCTCTTTTACTCGGATGTTGGTTCGAGCCAAAATGCTGTGGATTACTTTGTGGGACAAGCCCGTGAGCTTGATCCGGCTCCGATGTTAATTCGCCTTTCAGACCTCTACGACCGAGGTGCAAAGTACGCGGATATCGAAACGCTTCTTAGCCATTTCATCGACAAAATGCCGAAAAACGAATTGGTCGCTAGCGCTAGAGAACGCCTCATATGGAATAATGAACATTTAAAGCTTCGTAAAAAAGCAGTCGAGCAAATGATGGCCCTCGACCAACTCTGTAAAGACCGCGCTACTGTATTGAGCAAGGCCGGCAAAATAGAACGCACAGATTGCCAAGAGAAGATTACCGATGCGAGCAAGAAATTGGCTCAAAGATGGCACGCTCTCTGGAAGAAAAAAGCCAACGAAGATGATCTCCTCCCGAGTGCGGAAGTCGCTTACCAAATCTATTTACAAAATTTAGATCCAAAAGATGAAGAACAAAATCAGCTCCGGATGTCTTACGCTGAGCTCTTGTTTCAAGAAGAAAAATTTCGTGAAGGTTCAGTTCAGTACGCGAGTATCGATGCTTTTCATCCTGATAAAAAATTGGGAGTCGATGCGGCTTACGGAGCGATCTTAAGCTTAGAGAAAGCAACCGCTGATAAATGGAGCGACCTAGATGAAAAAAATTTTTCGATGTTGGCGAATGTTTATCTTACGAAATACCCAGCTGCTGATTTCGCACTCGATATCGAATTTAAGAAATATTTTATCGCTTACCAGAAACAAAGATATGATGAGGCGGCGGTCGGGTTCAAAAAGCTCGGATGGAGCGAAACTGACAAGAAGAAATTAGGCCAAGACAAGATTATCAAGTCTCAAGATTTGTATCTTGATATTTTGAATATTCGAAAAGACTATAAAAATCTGAAAGAAGCGGCGAGCCTGTTGCTTAAGAAAGATTCGGATAGCTCTCGAATCGTCACCGTCGAGAAAATTTACCGTGAAGCTTACTTTGCGGAGATACAAGGTTTTGAAGAAAGCGGCGACACCGCTAAGGCAATCGAAGCTTACAAAAAGTTTGCGGTTGAACAAAAGAAAACAGAACTGGGACCTAAAGCTTGGTGGAACGCCTCTCAGCTCGAGTTTAAATCGGGCGACCTCTTATCTGGTGCAAACACTTGCTATCAGATGTCTAAATTATTTAAGGATAGTCCACAGGTAAAAGATTGTCTAACTAGGGCGGCTGGAGCTTTTGAATCTCTCGCTCGTTTAGATTTAGCGGCAGTTGTTTTAGTCGATCTTTGCGAATTTGATAAGGTAAATGAAAATCGGTGGCGTGAACTTGCTGCCGATTTCTTAGCTCTCAGTCGGAATCGTCAACAAGCGATTAGCATGTACGCGAAACTCGCTGAATCTCGCAAAGATTCTAGGGAGAAATTGGCACTCATCGAAAAGCAGCTCGATCTCGCCAAGCTCGATGAGAATCAAAAACAAATTTCGGATCTTAAAAGAGAAGTAGTGAGCTCAGGCGTCGAACCAGAAGTCAGCCAGATTTCGGTTGAACAAGCTGAACAAAAATTCACAGAAGGTGATTTTACCACTGCATTTAATATGTCTAAAAAAATAATTGGTCGAGACAATTTGCCTAAGAATCTCTTGGCGCGGGCTCGATTTATTCAGGCACAGGTACTTGATGACGAATTTAAAAAGCAAAGTGTTAAGGCCCACATTGAGAAAATTGCCACGGTACTTGCGATTAAAACTGAAAAGCTTGAGAAGGCACAGAAAGCATATCAGTCTGCGATCGAATTCGGTGATCCAGAGGTTTCTGTGAAATCGATTCGTAATCTCGCCGCTTGTTACTTACAGTACGCTCAGTCGCTTAGAAATATTCAGCTCAGTGGAGACGTCAGTGAAGTCGATCGAACGGCTTTTCATAAAGAGATCGAAAATCTGATCACCCCTATGGAAGACAAAGGAATCGACAGCTTAAATCAAGCTTTGATCGCGGCCAAAAAATTTCATTTCTACAACCAGATAGTTGTCGATATTCAACGTGAATTAGACAAATTGAATCTTAAAACTGAGCCGCTTCCTCTCAATCAGATTCAAAGCCCTCCGATGTACTTACCTAAAAGAAGTATGAAGTTCGGTGGCCTCGCCGTTCTAGGAGGAAACTAAGATGCGTGAACTTATTTTAGCGGCAATACTTTTAAGCTTTGGATGTGCGGAGAAAGGCGTGAAAGATGCAAACTCAAATCCTAAGCAAAAATCGATGATCGTCGACCAAAAAAAAGTCAATACGGATATTTACTTTGAATCTTTCGATTTTAAGCCCTACGTTTTTGCAAAATCTGCCGAAACTTGCCTACAGTTGGCCGAATTCAAAGGCAAAGACTGGAAAACCCTTCTCGAGAGCATTAACAACTGTGCACAAACGAATCAATGGCTCAGCGTTGAAACCACTGCGCAAGAGCTCGTTAAAACAAATGTCAATTCTCCATGGGGTCCTTACTATTTAAGTTTAGCGGCTGAATATAATAAAGACCTTCCGCGCGCGCTTTGGATGATTGATCTCGCAATTAAAAAGGCGTCATCGCAAATGGCGATCTTGCAGTATCAACGTGGCAGACTCCTGTGGCTGCTCGATCAAAAAGACCTAGCGTATAAAGAGATGACCTTGTCGGCGAGACTGGATAAGACCGTATTCGACGCGAATTTATTTCTCGCCGAAGTCGCTTATCACGAGCTTGATTATAAAGCGGCAGAAGTTAAATTTAAGGAAGTCCTAAGCGTTGATTCGAAAAACTACGCGGCGCTCGTTGATGGTGCCGAGTGCGTGATCAATGGCGGAGATCCGAAATTGGCGGCCGAGTTTCTCGAAAAAGCAATATCTTCTCGTCCTGATAATTTGCAAAATCGCATGCGTCTTGCACAAGTTTACGAAGAGCTTCAGAAGCAGCCAGAATTGGCTCTAAACGCTTACCGCACACTCAAAGAAGCGATCAACCGTGGGACCGTTCACGATCATCCGTCAATTGATCTCAATGAAAAAATTAAAATGTTGGAAGCAAGCCTTCCTAAAAATTTGCCAAAAAATGCACCAAAAAATGCAACCGATTCGAACGTAAAGCGTGGCGCAGCCGGAACTTTTTGAGAGGAGATTTATGAAAATAAAATTCAGTTTACAAAGCTTCATCGTGATTTTGGCAGCACTGAGTGTGTTCACAACATCGACAGTATTTGCCAAAACGGTGAAGTATCGTAAGACCCAAGATGTAAATTTTGATGAGACAAATATTGATGGGGTCGTACGTAATCCAGATGGAGCGTATCTCGTTCAAAAACGAGGCATCGACTTCATGCCCCTCTATAAAGTTAGGCGCAATTTTGACGAAAACATTAAAGAGTCCGCGTACTACATTAAATGACCGATTTTAAGACTCTGGGAGCTTTTATGAAAATGACAACAAACCTCATTCTGTCAGGAATTCTGATTTTAGCGCCGCATGCATTCGCTGCGGATCTAAAGTCCGCGCCTACGGCTTCGGACAATTCAGCGGCTGCGCAGCCGAATTCAGATAAGCTCGACGTTTCCGATCTTGAAAAGAAATATTGGACGGCTAAAGACACTGATTTTTCTGTCGTTCAGAACCGCGCGTACGCAAAAGCAAATCGTTTTGCCTTCTCGGCCATGTACGGACCAGTGATAAATGACTCGTACTCTGACGGTTTTTCTTATGATCTTTCGCTTCAGTACTTTACGAGCGAACGTTCTGGTTTTGAGCTCGAGTATGTGACGAATATTACAAAAGATAACAATGCGGTGAATGTATTTAACAATCAATACGGAACACGTCCCGACTTTGATCGTACGACAAGCTACTACGGAGCGAATTGGAACTGGGTTCCGATCTACGCAAAAATGAGTTTGATGAATTCTAAGATTCTTTATTTTGATATGGCATTTAGCCCAGGTATCGGAGTTACAAACTACGATCAACAGAGATATAATGCATCAAGTGTTTCAAAAACGGCTCCGACTTTTTCTTTTAACGTTACTCAGCACTTCTTTCTCTCGAACCATTTTGCAATTCGTGGAGAGTTTCAGAACCGTTGGTTTAATGAAGACATTGTTGGATATAAGTCGAACGCGAGCGTGCGCACCGATTTCGCTCATGATACTAACCTTTTGTTTGGACTTGATTTCTTCTTTTAATAGAAAGTTTTTATGAAACAAGCTTTGAAAAAATCGAAAGCTATTTTAAATCTAGCGATTATATCTAGCTTAGCGCCGGCATTTTTTATCTCAACCGCGGCGGCGCGTCACCAAGATCCTGCGGGTGTTTACAACGCTGAAGTTTACCGTGAGCGTGTGAGTTCAGCGGTAGCAAGTGTTGTTCAGTCATCAACTTATACTCCAGAGGTGAGACCGGGTTCCTTGCTCAAAGTATTACCTCAAAAGGCAGCACCAACACAGGCTGTAGCTCCTAGGACTGCAGCTGACAAAATCGTTTCTCAGGTGAAAAACTTTTTCTTTGGTGCTGACAGCAAACCAGAACCGATTCACGCCGCTGCTTCTGTGGCTCAAGATCAAGTTCAACCGAAGAGATTGCCGAGTTCGGCGGTCGTTGCGCCCGCGGCTCTAACGAATAAAGAGGCGATTCAAAAACCAAATCATGATGTTACTCGAAATCTTCCGGTGAATAAATCTGGTGTTGAAACTTACCTGATTACGTCTCCAAAAATTCCTTACTTAGAAGTAACAAAAGAATCGAAGATCGACTCACAAACTTATCGCCTTTCGACTGACTCTGAAAAGAAATTTGCAGACTACGCTATCGCTCCAATCACATCTCCAGAAGTGATCGGCGCAAAAGTATTTCAGGATATGAATAGAGCGCAACCGACAACTCAGAACCCTCAGTTCGCAAAAATGAATGCATCGAAGTTTGAACCTGTGACCCATGCCGACCTCGACAAAGTAGAGTGGATGTCAACGATGGACACTCCGATCAATCTCATCAAGTTTACTCCACTATCCGCTGATGAAATTCGATTACTCAATGGTATTTTACTTTACCGTCAGGGTGACAAATGTGCCGTTGCGGTTAGCTTATTTTATCCGCTCACGAAAACGGCGTTTTACGAAAGCGAAGGAAATTACTTTCTCGCAATGTGCTCAAAACAACTTGGTCTCATGACCGATTTTTACGAAAAATCGCGTAGAGTTTTTGAGGCCGAAGATCTTCACTACA
This sequence comes from Bdellovibrionales bacterium, assembly GCA_043746635.1. Taxonomy (GTDB): domain Bacteria; phylum Bdellovibrionota; class Bdellovibrionia; order Bdellovibrionales; family JAMPXM01; genus JAYTQQ01. Next base: position 9,005 of record JAYTQQ010000191.1, read on the forward strand.
GCAAAAAACTCTTCAAAGTTTTGAGCGAAGATGTTCCGCCTGAAGTCATCGATGGGCTAGGTAAAGCACTTTTCAAATTGTCGGCGAATAAAAAAGCATTCGAAGACGTTGACCCAATCGTTAAGGGGAATGTTTATTTTATCTTAGCAAACTTTGGTGCAAAGACCGAGAGATTCAAAACGACGCTCAGTTATTCACAACTCGTTCCAGAAAAACATCCGAAATTTCTCGAGGCGCAGTTTTTGAGGGCCCTTGCTGAATACGAAACGGGCGATAAAGTAAAAGCGATGGAGATTCAAGAAAATCTCATCAAGCAACTGGCGCTCGACAAAAAGAATGATGAATTTCAAGCGCTGGTGGCACTTAACCTCGCACGCATGCAGTTTCAAGAGAAAAAATTTAAGGAAGCCCGAGAAAATTTTTTAAAAGTTTCGAAAGATCATCCAATGTGGGTTCAGAGTTTGACCGAAATGGGTTGGTCACAACTTCAGATGTCTGACTTTGGCGGCGCGATCGGTAATATGTATTCCCTCCAGTCACCATTTTTTAATGCCGTTTACAAACCAGAGAGCTACGTCATTCGTACTATTGGCTATTTGAACCTCTGCCAATATGGTGATGCTTACAAAACTTTAAGTATCCTTGAAAAACAGTATCGTCCGGTTTTAGACAAGATGGTCTCCTACCAATCCGGAAGCGGTCATCAGGCCTACCAGACGATCAAGACATATATTTCTTCGAAGGTAGCGATCAACGAAGTCGATGGATTACCGGCTCCGGTCATTCGCGAAATGGCGAGACATAAAGATTTCCTGGTGAGACAGCTCGCCCTCAATCGCCAGTCTGAAGAGAGAGACATTTACACAAGGCTTGATCGCGACGTTGAAATAAGCCTCGCGAAGGCTCAAGCCACCGTAACGAAATCAAGAGCGAAGATTGAGCTTCTTAAGAAGAACATTATTCTCGCGGGTAACAATGGACTTCAGGCCGAAGCAAAAAAACAGATGGAGAGCGACCTCGAGCATGAATTCAAAACTCTCAACGCTCAGTTTTTTCAGATCGATCTATTTAACGATGCAAAGAAGGCCGTTTCGGCTTACCGTGCAGAGTCGGTCAAACTCGCGGAGCAAAGGATCGCGGCGAGTAAAGTTGAACTCGAAAGCACATTGCAAAAACGTTTGACCAGCATGAAAGAAGATCTTATCCGTATTTTAGATAATAACGAATTGCTCAGATACGAAGTCTATTCGGGTAGCGGCGAAAACATTCGCTTTCAAGTTGCGGGTGGAGAGAAATCAAATCGTGTTCCGGCAAGTGTTCTTCCGAAATCAAAAAGTCTTCAATGGGACTTTGACGGCGAATACTGGGAAGACGAAATTGGCCATTACCGATCATCACTTAAAAATAATTGTCCTGATAGCAGACAGGCTCGCAACGGAGGAGAACAGTGAGAAATTTAAAAACAAAATTAATAATTCTAAGCTCAGTGATGGGTTGCGTATTTTCGGGGCAAGCCGAAACGAATATTCCTGAAAAGGTCGTTCAGCTAAAAGAAAATGTTGATGCAAGTCACGAGAACTTAAGGCAGTACGAAGACAATCTTAAAATCGTTAATCAGAATCTGAAAGAAACGCAAGCGGCGATGAAGCAGCTCGATAAACAAAAGCTGGCGATTCATAAGCAGCTTGACGATTCTCAAAAGGGAAAGATGACGGTTGAGAATTCTAAAAAACAACTTCAAGGTTTCATGAAAGTTGAGCAAGATAAATCAGATGTCGAAAAGAAGCAAATCGAAGATCTGAAAGCCACGCTCGCCAAGCTCGATGCGAATCAGTTGAAACGACAAGAAAATATCGCTGCTTACCAGGCAAAGTTGCAAACGATGGAGTCTGAACAAAATAACGTTCAAGCTCATCATCAAGAAATTGTTGATTTAGAAAGAGCTCTGCAAGAGAAGACTGCCCAAGCTCAAAAAGATCAAAAAGCACTGGCTGAGAAAAAAGTCAGCTACGAGCAAGAAGTCGCCAAATGGAAAAAGCAAGGGCGCTTGTCTGAACGCAATTACGCTAACTTCAAAGATTTAAAAGACGAGTAGGCGAGTCGCCTTTTAAAGACGAGTGATTTAAGGATTGGACTCATTCAGAAAACGAGAGACCTCTTCGGGAAATTCTTCTCCGGCGCGGTGGCTCACGCCATCGGCGCGAACGTAAAGACCACGGTACTCCATTGGCACACGCTCAAACAAATCTGATTTATCTGAAGATGGCAAAACGAGATCGGCAAGTCCGTCTAATATGTTCACCTTGGTTTTTATGGCGGTGAGCTGAGAAGCATTCTCTAACGGAATTCCCATAAATAAATCATAAGCCGCCGTCACTTCGTTTAAATCAAAAGCCTCTTCAGACTGCGCGGCGTATTCTCCCCGGGCACCTAAATACATCAAGAGATCACGAATATTTTGGGAATTAATGGGGCCTACACCAGAAATATTTTTGAGGCGCATATAGATTGGCGCAAACGCAACATTTGCAATGGGCGACAGTGGGTTGATCAGATTGAGTGACGCTACAGTTATTTTGTCTCGATTAAAAATATCTATCGCGGCTTGAATCGCCACCGCCGCACCGTACGATTCTCCGACTAGGACGAGCTTGGTTTTATCGATGCGTAGTTGATCGAGAATTGAAATGAGATCTTGAGACTGCACCGGCACCGGAATTACCTGCAGGATGGGTGATTTTGAAATCAGTTCGCCTTGGCCTTCCAACTCAAGCTGTAAAATGCCGTATCCGAGAGGTAAAAGAAGATCGGCTACGTGATCAAAACTTTCGATGTCAGAGTCAAGACCTCCGATAAAAACGAAAATACTTTTGGCAAGATTTGATGGGGCCACGAAATGCACCGGAAGATTCACTCCAGAAGCGGCCGGAATATATTGAACGTCCAAGCGGGGAGGGGTCGTTTTTTCAACTCGCACGGCAGCTTCTTCGGAGGCCTGAGGTGCGCTTGCGAACTGCGTAGTTTCATCGCTATAAGCGTGAACGACCGATAGAGTTGTTAGTATAAATAGGAGAAATCCCCGAAGCATCGCAAGCCCCCTTGCCAACAGGAAGAAAGAGCAAATCCGGCGCCAAGCTGAATGGCTCTCAGAGAATACGAGAAGAAAAGAGCTCTGAAAAAATAACAAAACTTGAGCCTAAAAAACGCGAGTCGCCGAGACAAATCGCGTGAAGAAATTTAAATAATAATTACAGCGTCGATAATTTATCGACGTTTAATTTTCCGCCGCTGATCGATTTGCCTTTCATCGCTTCGATCGGAGTTGCCGAATCAAGCAGTGCTTTTTTCACATCCTGCCATTTTGCCTCTGGATGTTTTGACCAGTACAAAGCAAGTGCGCCCGCAACCTGCGGAGCCGCCATCGAAGTGCCATCCCAAGTTGCCTTGAAACCGAAAACATTAAAGAGTGTATCGGCATAAGTGTTGCCAACCGTTGTTGAAAACACTTGTACGCCTGGTGCCGCGATGTGAACCGTTTTCAAACCCCAGTTTGAAAATTTTCCGAGTTTGTTCTCTTTATCAATCGCCGCAACGCTTATGATATTATCGATTGCGTAGCTCGCAGGAACTCCCGGTTTTGGATCGGTATCGTTGTCGTAACCAATGCCCTTGTGCCCGTTGCCGGCAGCGAAAACGAAGAGCACGCCTTTTTCTTGGCCGCCCGTGATCACTTCTTTCAGGGCGTGGTTGTCTCCAGCTTCTTTTGGGTCTTCGCCTTCAGAGCCCCAAGAGTTCGACAAAACACGTGCGCCGTTATTGATCGCGTACATGATTGCTTTGATCGCTCCAGCGGTATCGCCCTGACCGGACTTACTGATAAAGCGAAGGCCCATGATCTTTGCGTCTGGAGCCACTCCGACTGTGCCTTTTCCGTTGCCGGCTTTTGCCGCAATATTTCCGGCGCAGTGAGTGCCGTGACCTGGATTTTCACCTTTTAGAACCACATCTAGAATTTGACCGTGAACATCGTAAGGTTTGTTATCATTGTCAGAAAAATCCCAAGCCATCACGTCATCGATGTAACCGTTGCCGTCGTCGTCAACGTTGTTGTTCGATTTATCATGACCTTGGTTATCGAAGCCCATTTCGCCTTCGTTTCTCCACATATTGTCGACCAAGTCTTCATGATTATAGTCTACACCCGAATCAATGACCGCGACGATGATGCCTTTGCCGGTTGCTTGCTTCCACGCATTTTTGACTCCGATGTCTTGCATGCCCCACTGATTTTTATAAAACGGATCTTCTCCGTTTCCGCCGGAGCTTATCAAAATCACGGGAAGATTCGGCTTCATGACAGGGGTGGGATCCGGGTTTGAAGCGCTTTCTTTGACGAGCTCGGCCAAGAAATTGGGATCCTGCAGTGCTGCCGGGTTTGCGTAATCTTCAATGAGGTGGAGTTTGTAGTTCGCTTGAACGTATTCGACATTGGGATTGTTTTTTAAATTCGCGAAATTTGCAAAGGCACTGACCGGAGCCGTCATATGAACGATATTGCCAAAGCCGAGATTGTCGACTTTTATTCCACTTCGAAAGTTGATTGCCGTAAATTGAGTCAAAGCTGCCTTGCTTTTAAACTTTACGATGACGTCGTTCTCGTCAACGGCTTGAGAAACTGACGAAAAACCGAGCGCGAGGCCGATACTAAATAGAACTACGAAAAATTTCATGATCCCTCCTTGAGATGATTGACTGGGGATAGTCTAGGCAGCTTGAGTTCGAGGATTCAAACACAAAACTCGAATCAGACGCAAGATCCCACAAATACGTATTCTCATTCCATTTTCATTGAGATTTTTAGACATTAAGTTATGTTAAATACAACGAAATCATTCGATTGAGGTGTCCTCATGAGTACAACGTCAACTGCTCCGAACTCTAAGCCGTTAACTGGGCCGTTAACTAAACCAACATCTGATCCTCACGATCAGAGTATCGAAAATTTATCGCAATCTTTTGCTTTTGCGACGAAGCTCGATGATCTTGTCGCATGGGGCCGCAAAAATTCTCTCTGGCCAATGCCCTACGGAACAGCCTGTTGTGGAATTGAACTCATGAGTGTCATGGGACCAAAGTACGATCTCGCGAGATTTGGTGCTGAGGTTGTGAGATTTTCTCCACGTCAGGCCGATCTTCTTTTAGTCGCGGGAACTATTACCGAAAAAATGGCTCCGGTTCTTGTTCATATTTATCAACAAATGCTAGAGCCAAAATACGTGATCTCGATGGGTGCATGCGCAAGTTCGGGTGGTTTCTACCGCTCTTACCATGTCCTTCAAGGAATTGATCGCGTGGTTCCCGTTGATGTTTTTGTTCCGGGTTGTCCTCCGACTCCTGAAGCAGTTCTCGACGGAATCATGACACTTCAAAGAATGATTGCAGAACACAAACCACGTCCGTGGAGAGATAACTGGAAGGCGCCGAATGATGCTCAACCTAGATAAGAATCAAACTCCGCTCAGTAAAAATTTAGAAAATTTGCAAAGCTCACTCGGTTCTTTCTTCGGAAATAAAATGAGCTGCTTTCAATTTCGTACAAGTTTTGGTGATGATTGCATCGAAGTTCCGAAAGAAGATGTCGGCAATTTACTTCGCTTCTTAAGAAATCAATCTCAAATTGATTTTTTGATGGATGTTTGCGGAGCCGATTACCCTGATCGCAAACAGCGCTTTGAAGTCGTCTATCATTTATTTAATTCGAAAACTTACCAACGTTTGCGATTGAAAACTCGTCTCGCTGAAGGCGAAACGCTTGAGACAGCAACCAGCATCTGGAAGGGTGCCACGTTCTTTGAGCGCGAAGCCTACGACATGTTCGGAATGAAATTCGACGGACACAAAAACATGAGTCGTATTTTGACTCATCATCAGTTTCAAGGTCATCCGCTTCGTAAAGATTACGATGCCGATCATCAACAACACTGTTCGAATGCGATGCCCGTGCATTTTGCTCCAGATCCGAATTGGGATCCAAAGGGTCGCAACCTTGTTCCTTTGAATATTGGTCCTGCGCACCCGGCCACCCACGGAACTCTTCGCGTGATGGCTGAGCTCGACGGCGAAACCGTTGCGCGTGCTCACGTTGAACTCGGATTTTTGCACAGATGTTTTGAAAAAATGGCAGAGACTCATCCTTACAACCAGGTGATTCCTTATACGGATCGTTTGAACTATTGTTCGGCCCCAATGAACAACGTTGGCTACTGCAAAACGGTTGAGAAAATGCTCGGCGTGACGATTCCGCCAAAGGCGATGGCGATGAGAGTGATCTTAGCTGAGCTTTCTCGCATCATCGATCACTTTGTGTGCATCGGGGCGAATGCGGTCGATCTCGGTGCCCTCACCGGATTCTTTCATCTCTTTACTTACCGTGAACAAGTCTACTCTTTGTTTGAAAAACTTTGTGGAGCTCGTCTCACGGTTTCTCTCACGCGCATCGGCGGCATGGCTCAAGATGCGCCCGAGGGGTGGTACGATGAAGTTTTGCAAGTCTGTAAAAATATTCGCCACGGTATCGAAGAGCTCGATACTCTCATGACCGGCAATAAAATTTGGATTGGGCGCACGCAAAACGTAGGCCGAATTTCTCCCGAAGACGCGATTGCTTGGGGTTATACTGGTCCTCTCTTGAGGGCGACAGGCGTTCCGCTTGATCTTCGTAAAGCGACTCCTTATTACGGTTATGATCAACTTGATTTTGATATTCCGGTTGGGTCGAGCGGCGATGTTTTTGATCGTTATCTCGTTCGCGTTGAAGAAATGCGCCAGTCTCTTAAAATCATCGAGCAAGTTTGCAAAAATATTCCTGAAGGTGATTACACGATTCGCGACCGCGGAATCGTTTTGCCAGAGAAAAAAGACGTTTACGGAAATATCGAAGGCCTTATGAATCACTTTATGCTCGTGATCAAAGGTTTGCGACCACCGGTTGGCGAAACTTACGACGCGACAGAAGCAGCGAACGGCGAGCTCGGATTTTACCTCGTGAGCGACGGGTCGGGCAGACCTTACCGATTGAAGGTGCGTCCGCCGTGCTTTGCAATTTATCAGAGTTTCGTTGAGCAAGTCACCGGAGGGCCTGTCGCCGACGTGATCGCAATTTTAGGAAGTATGAATTTAATCGCCGGTGAATTAGATCGCTAGAAAGCGCAGAGCGATTTAGAATTGCCCCTATCGCGGAGCAATTGAAAAGGAGAATGTACGACATGTTTACACTTTCAAAAGACGGACTCGATTATGTTCAAAAAGAATTGAGCAGATACGAGAATAAGCAATCGGCGATTATTCGTTGTTTATACAAAGCTCAAGATGAAAATGGCGGCTGGCTCAGCCAAGAAGCCATGCACGCTTTAGGTGATGTCATGAAGATTCCGGTTGCGCAGATTGAAGAAGTCGCGACTTTCTACACGATGTTCAACATGAAGCCCCAAGGCAAATACCATATTCAAGTTTGCTGTACTCTCACTTGCGCCATGGTCGGAGCCCGCGAGATGACCGACCTCATGATGAAAGAGTGCGGAGTGAAGAACCTCGGTGAAGTGAGCAAAGACGGCAGATTTAGTTTTAGTAAAGTCGAGTGTCTTGGCTCTTGCGATACGGCTCCGATGTTACAAATTAACCGTGATCCCTACATTGAAAATCTCAACGACGAAAAAGCTTTGAAGTTAATGAAGGAGCTTAAGTAAAATGGAAGTTAAAACCCTCTCTCAGCATTACGATAATCCAGAATATCGCGGACTCGCCGGCTATAAGCGCTTCGGCGGTTACGAAATTCTTGCGAAAGCGCTCAAGATGGAGCCACAAAAAATCATCGATGAAGTGAAAGCTTCTGGTCTTCGCGGCCGAGGCGGTGCGGGGTTCCCGACAGGAATGAAGTGGGGATTTCTTCCTAAGAATAATGAACCTCGGTATTTACTCTGCAATGCCGATGAGTCAGAACCTGGCACATTCAAAGATCGTCTCATGATGGAGCGCGCTCCTCATCAGTTGATCGAGTCGATGATCATTTCGTCTTTCGCTCTCGGCGTAAAAAAATCTTACATCTACATTCGTGGTGAATACACCGGCCCTGCCGCGATCCTCGAAACAGCTTTGAAAGAAGCACGAGATGCGGGCTACCTCGGCAAAAATATATTGGGCACTGGTTTTGATCTTGAACTCGATCTCTACATCGGTGCCGGAGCTTACATCTGCGGAGAAGAAACCGGAATGATTTCTTCTCTCGAAGGCCTCAAAGGACAACCGAAACTGAAGCCGCCATTTCCGGCGGTGAGTGGATACCTTAAAAAACCAACAATCGTGAACAACGTCGAAACGCTCGCGAGCGTGATTCACATTTTACGTGACGGAGTTGCCGAATACCGCAAACAAGGAACTGAAAAATCTCCGGGCACGAAATTATTTTCACTTTCGGGCAATGTGAATAAACCTGGGACTTACGAAGTTCCGCTTGGATATCCACTCAAAGATTTCATTGAAAAAGAATGTGGTGGATTAAAAGCGGGCCGCACACTGAAAGCCGTGATCCCTGGCGGATCGAGCGCTCCGGTGTTGACCGCCGAAGAAGCTTACAAGGCGACTCTTGATTACGAATGTCTCGCGCAAATGGGTTCGATGTTAGGGAGCGGTGCGATCATCGTGATCGACGATAGCAACTGCATGGTCGACGTACTCAGCACGATCACTCACTTTTACCATCATGAATCTTGCGGTCAATGTACTCCTTGTCGTGAAGGTACTGGCTGGCTTAATAAACTGGTTCACGCGGTCATCACGGGCGAAGCGCAGCCGAAAGATCTCGACCTCCTCATTCAAGTTGCCGACAACATGAAGGGCCGAACGATCTGCGCTTTGTCTGATGCGGCGGCCTTGCCGGTTTTAAGTTTTGTTAAAAAATTCCGCAGTGAATTTGACTACTTTGTTGCGAACAAAAAATCTCAAGTTAAAGGACAGATCTATGCTCAAATGCAACATTAATGGTCAAGCACTTGAAGTCAAACCGGGCACGACCATCATGGAGGCCATGCACCAGGCAGACCAAGCGATCGCTCATTATTGCTGGCATCCAGGTTTAAGTATTGCCGGTGTTTGCCGCCTTTGCATGGTTGAGATCAAGGGCAATCCGCGTCCGCAGATTGCGTGTAATACCCAAATCACCGAAGGCATGGAAGTAAACAACAAATCAGCTATGGTCACAGATGCGGTGAAGTGGGGACTTGATTTTCATTTGATCAACCATCCACTCGATTGTCCTATTTGCGATCAGGCCGGCGAGTGTGGACTTCAAGAGCAATATATGGAGTTCGGAAAATACACTCCCGAAATGAGTGAAGCGAAAGTGAAGAAACACAAAGTCGTTGATCTCGGGCCTCGCGTGGTGCTCGATAGCGAACGCTGTATTTTATGTTCTCGTTGCGTACGCTTCACCGATGAAGTGAGTAAAACCAACGAACTCGGAATTTTCAATCGAGGAGATCGCTCCGAAATTGGTACCGCTCCCGGAGTGAAACTCGACAATAATTATTCAATGAACACCGTCGACATTTGTCCGGTCGGAGCCCTCACTTCGAAAGATTTCAGATTTCGCCAACGGGTTTGGTTTCTAAAAGAAGTCGACACGATTTGTAACGGCTGTTCGACAGGTTGTAACATCCGTCTTTACTACAATAAAGAGGGCGTGTTTAGAGCGAAGCCAGTCGAAAACATGGACGTGAACGGGTATTGGATGTGCGACGTAGGCAGAGATGTTTATAAATACATCAATCGTGAACATCGTTTGCTCGACGCTCGCAATTCGAAGGGTGAATTTTTAGTTCCAATGGTGGCGGCAAAAAAATTAGCTGGCGAATTGAAATCAGGCGCAGCACTGGTCTTGACCGGTCAATACACGGTTGAAGAATACGCTTCGATTGTGGGAGCTTTCAAAACCAACCTTGGGTCTACACAAATTTATCATTGGATCAATAACCCAGAAGAACTCGAAAAGTTCGACGGTATCTTATACCGTGGAGATAAGAATCCAAATACCAAAGGCCTCACTCAAATTCTAGAAAAGAACGGTGTGAAAACTACGTGGACGGATCTTGAAAAGAATTTGGCTGATGGCAAGATCGAAACTCTCGTGGTTGCGGCTCCTGAAAACCAGGCGGCCTACCCAGATTTGGCTTCGAAAGTAGCGCTTTTTGCGAAAGCGAAAAGTTTGGTATGGTTGTCTTCGGCGAAAACTCCTGCGGTTGATACACTTGCGAATGCTTTGCAGATCCCGATGAAGAGTTTCTTCGAAAAAGTCGGCACATTCGTGAATTTCAAAGGTATTGAACAAAAAACTCATAAGGGCCTCGACTTCGCTCCGCAGGCGTTAAGCCTTACGACTTTTGCAGAAATCTTGGTTGGTCAAAATCCATCTCCGGTTGAAGTGAAAGATGCCCATCTTTTAAAAATGGTTCACAACGAGTATACGGCTCAAAGAGGCGAATTATGATTCAGGTTAAAAAACCTTCGGCTTCATCGCAGTGGTACTTCGTCGGAATTTTCAGCGGCATGGCGCTCACGATGAAAAAAATGATCGTGAATCTAGCGAACAAAAAGAAAATGCCGACACTGAATTATCCAGAAGAGAAGTACGAATATTCGAATCGCTTTAAGGGTAATCACGTTTTGACGGTTAAAAAAGATGGTTCTTTAAGATGTACGGCCTGCATGCTGTGCGCGACGAACTGCCCCGCAGAATGTATACATATCGTGGCTGCTGAAAATCAAGATCCGTCGGTCGAAAAATATCCGATTCAGTACGAGATCGATATTCTTCGGTGCGTATTTTGCGGATTTTGCGAAGAGGCTTGCCCGGTCGATGCCATCCGCATGGGACCTGAATGGCAGACTCCGGCTTTGAATGGCAGCAAATTCATTTACGATATTCAGCATCTCGCATACCGTCCGAATTTAAAAGGTGGAGTCGTCACCATACTCGACGATAAAGAGCGCCACGAGGCTGGTATTTGAATATTCATTTGCCCGCTGATGATATCTGGAGCTCGCAGAATAAGGCGATACGTCAAGCCTGCGGGCTTGCAGATGATCCCAGGTTCACGGTTCAGATTTTTACGAGTATAAGTCACGCCCTTTCTGAAGTTTGCTTTTCGCTCAGTGACTTAATTCCGCATAAAAAAACTGTTACGCATTTTGATAAACTTGGGCCCGACTTTGATTCGGTCGCGGTTTCTCTTTCAAAAAAAGAACTCACTCTGAGACATTTTTCTAGAGACGAGATTTCGAACCCGGATTATCTGACAGGCTTTTCGAAAGATCTTCTCATGCTCGTAACTTCTTTTGATGATCCGATAGTCGCGAGCAAACATGATTTTCTATTCTTAGAAGATCAGCTGAAAGAAAAAAGATATTTTCACATTAAGATTTCAAATTTTTTACATCAGTCAGAGCCAATTCGTCTGCCAACGCATTACGAAGTTTTGGTACTTTCTTTAACCAATGATCGCACTTTGGTCATTGCGGGGGAAAGGGCTAAACTTAAAGTCGAACTGACTCCTAAGCTCCGGATTGATTGGAATTTCGAGAACAAAGTTTCAAATGTCGTGAATGAACTCGCCTTTTTTGAAAAAAACCGAGAAATGAATCCTTTACAGGCTGAAAAGCTCAAACTGCAAACCGATTATCACTGCCAGCAAATTCTCGCTTTCGAAAAAGATTTGCCTGCGGGTATTACGCCTTATTTTACTTCGATCAGCGACCGAGTTTTCGATCGAAGCGTCCTCATCTGTGACGGAGTTGATGGCGTAAGTCTCGTAACGAGACTTGCCGAATACGTGGTTGAGCCGAACGATGATTTACTCGAGACCACCAGTCTCTGCCGCTGGCAAAATGCAAAGCTCTTTGAGTATCTTGACTGTTCTCAAAATTTGCGTGGCCTGATCTTGATTGATGCAAAACTTCTCAATTCGGTTTTTAAAACTCTCTTGGGCAAAGTGTATAAAGACTTACTTGCCGAACAAAACGAAACTTTAATCCTTTAGAAACTGGCCCACTACCGTGTTGAGGAAAAAACAAATCCTCATCAACACGGTAAGGGGCCAGTTTTAGACAGACTCGCTGTTAAAATACTTGAGCGAACTTTTAAGTCCAGCTTCAAGGTCTACTTGAGGATCATACTTCAGTAATTCGCGCGCTTTCGAAATATCAGGGCGGCGCTGTTTGGGATCGTTTTCGCCGAGGGGCATGAATTCAAGCGAAGATTTGCTAGAAGTCAGGATTTTAATTTGTTCAGCGATTTCAAGTACACTGCGCTCGATTGGATTGCCAAGATTTATCGGAGTTTCGACGTTACTTTGCATGAGCAAAAATAAACCTTCGACGAGGTCGCTCACGTAACAAAAGCTACGTGTTTGTTTTCCGTCGCCGAAAATGCTCAGGGCTTTTCCGCTGAGGGCTTGAGAGAAAAAATTTGGAATGATACGTCCATCGCTCGGGCGCATTCGTGGTCCGTAGGTGTTAAAGATCCTCGCGATACGAATCGCTACGCCGAATTCTTTTTTATATCCGAGAGAAAGGGCTTCGCCGACTCGTTTGGCCTCATCGTAGCAGCTGCGGAGTCCGAAGCTGTTGACGTTCCCAAAATAACTTTCGATCTGTGGATGAATCTCGGCATCGCCGTAAACTTCGCTTGAGCTTGCGAATAAAATACGTGCGCTGTTTCTACGAGCGAGCTCAAGTAAATTTTTGTGCCCGTGTGTAGCCGTTTCTAAAATAAAAATAGGCATTTTGGGAAAATCAACAGGAGAAGCGGGCGAAGCCATATTATATATCTGGTCGAAGCCAATAGATAATTCGGGCCTGGTAAACGTCGCTGCCTCATTTATGTTTGCTTCAACAAATGCAATTTTTAATCCGTCTAGATTTTTTTTTCGGCCGGTTACGAGCGAGTCAACAACGGTTACTTCAAAGCCTTCTTTCAAAAGCTTTTCGCAAAGGTGACTTCCGATAAATCCGGCACCGCCGGCAACGAGGACTTTCATCAAACTCCGCCCAAAATCTGCCGACCAATGCAGAAGTATTTAAAGCCGGCAGAGGCCGCCTTTTTTGGATCGAGAATATTACGACCGTCAAAAATCACGTGACCCGCCATTAAAGTTTTCATGCGTTCAAAGTTAGGAGTTCGAAATTCATTCCACTCGGTGACGATCGCGAGAGCGTCGACCCCGTGAAGTGCATCTTCCGCAGAGATTGCGAATTCGAAAGCCACCTTGGATGCTGCGCGAGCAGTCTCGTGGGCGACCGGATCAAACGCGCGTACTTTTGCACCTAAACGGACCAACTCTTTGATGATCTCAAGGCTTGGAGCTTCACGCACGTCATCCGTTCGAGGTTTAAATGCGAGTCCCCAGATGGCGATGGTTTTGCCTTTGAGATTTGCTTCTCCACCAAAGTGACTAAGCATTTTATCGATGAGCACCAGTTTCTGACGATCATTTACTTGGTCGGCTGCTTGCACGATCGACATCGCGATGCCGACTTCTTGGCCGGTATGAACAAGTGCTTTCACATCTTTCGGAAAGCAGCTTCCGCCGTAGCCGACTCCAGGGTAGAAAAAGGCCGGGTTAATGCGAGAGTCGCTGGTGAATCCACGTCGAACATCGTTAATGTCGGCTCCGAGTTTATCCGCGACGAGAGCGAGCTCATTGATAAAGCTAATTTTGACAGAAAGAAATGCGTTGGCGGCATACTTCGTCATCTCGGCTGAAGTATTATCCATAAATAAAAGTGTATTTGAGTTATGTAAAAAAGGTTCGTAGATTTCGGTCATCAGATTTTGCGCTTCTTGGCTGCGGCATCCGATAACGACGCGGTCGGGGCGCAAGAAGTCGTCAATCGCGGCGCCTTCTTTCAGAAACTCGGGGTTCGAAACAATTTGGATTTCGTGTTTGCTGAGCTCTCCGCAGAATTTGACCAAACGATTCGCGGTACCGATCGGAACTGTACTTTTCATCACGATGAACTTTTTTTCGTTCGCGAGCTTACAAATTTGTTCGACGACAGCCAACGTAGGGCCCATGTCGGCACTGCCGTCGGTAGTTTCGGGAGTTCCAACGGCGATGAAGATGACTTTATTCTTTTCAACAGCGGCTTTGAGATCGGTCGTAAATGCGAGACGATCTTTTGATTTCGCAAGCAAGTCTTCAAGGCCTGGCTCATAAATCGGGATGGAGCCTTGTTTGAGCTTCGCAATCTTGTCGGCATCGCGGTCGACGCAGGTCACAAAATGACCCCCATCCGCGAAGCAAACGCCCGCGACTAAACCTACGTATCCTGAGCCGACGACGGCAATATTCATCAATGTACTCCTAAAGTCCATTTCATCTCACGAATTGGGGTCTGACTCAATTGCTTTTAAGCTAAAATACGGCTATCAAAGGTTGAGGTCCTTTTGAAACAAAACTTCATAAAAATACTCACACCGATAGCTAAAGTTGCTTTAGCCGTAGGCCTGATTTTCTATCTCATCCACAGAGGGAGCCTTGATTTCTCGGTTTTTTCGCAAGTGGCGAAGCCGAGCTCTCTCGCCGTGCTTTTTGTGCTCACCTTTTTTGGACTTTACCTTAATAATATTCGCTGGCATTTTTTGGTGAAAGGGCAGGGAATCCGCATTAAAGATCTCGAACTCTTAAAACTCACCTTTATTGGTCTATTTTTCAACTACGCCATGCCCGGCGGAGTCGGAGGCGACGTCGTCAAGGGCGTCTACATGGTCAAAGATCAGCCTGAGCATAAGTACGCATCGGCGGTCAGTATTTTCATGGACCGTGCGATTGGTTTTTTTGTCATGACGATCGTGGCGAGCATGGCATTTCTTTTTAATTGGAGTCTCGTTCGGAGCTCTCGCCCGCTGATGGCGATTGCGTTCGCTATTTTTGCTCTCACCCTTGGTTTTTTTGTATTCTTCGGCTTCTCGCTTTCTCTTAAAATTCGCGAGTCTCATTTTGTCGAGAAGTTTTTTAAAATTCTCCCATTCGGAAATAAATTCAGACAAATTTATTTAAGTCTTCACTCGTATCGTAAATGTCCTCGCGAACTGTTGATCGCGTTTGCGATCAGTTTTGTTTCGCAATTTACCGGCACTTACTTTTTCTACTTTCTTGGTCAAATTCTGCATGTTGATCTCGCGATCGGGCTTTACCTGTTTATCGTTCCGGCGGGTATGATCGTGATGGCTCTCCCTATTTCTCCGGCCGGGGTGGGTGTTGGCCAAGTGGCGTTTTTATATTTATTTAACTTACTTCTCGGGGCCGACTCTCATTTTGGAGCCACGGCCGTAACGCTTGCCCAAGTCATTCAGTTATGTTGGGCTTTATTGGGCGCTGTTTTTTACATTCAGCGCAGAGGGACTCATGCAAGTCAAAGAACGAGTATTCGTGATGAGGCTTCACAAATATAGTGATGCCGATCTCATTATTCACTGCCTGACTTCGAAAGGTGCGAAACTTTCGTTGTTCGCACGCTCTGCACTCAAAAGTAAAAAACGCTTTGGCGGGGGAGTGTTTGAGCCTACGCACTATATCGAAGTGGTTTACCAAAAAAAGAATGACGATGGCGGAGGCCTCTGCACTGTCTCTGAAGCCCAGATCATCAAAGATTTTTCGAAATTAAGATCCGACTACGCAAGGCTTCAGTTAGGACTCCACTTTGTTCACCTGGTCGATCAAGTCATGCGAGAAGGAGATGAGCACTCGAGCGCAATCTTCGATCTTCTCGGGAACGGCCTTTCGACGCTCGAAACTTCGACCGAGCTTGAAAAACTCAAACTTCATTTCGAAGTCAAACTTCTCAGCAGTCAGGGGGTTCTACCGATCGAAGCCTCGGAAGCTCAACTCTTGAGTCTTTCTATTTCTGAACACGGGACTATTGATCTTAACGAAGGCTTGCTGAAAAAGCTTAATAATTCGGTTCAGGGCATTTTGCGAGAGTATCTGCCGTACGCGAAGCCCACCCATCTTTTGCAAGATCCATGAATAATTTTCGGCCCGCCTTGCGCGTCTCGCAAAAGGGCGGTACTTCTCTCGTCTAAATTCGAATCGTAAAGGGATAGTATGGCGCGCTTTTTTGTAATGACCTCTCGGGGCCTCGGTGACGTATTGTATGATGAAGTTTCAAAACTCGGAGTCACCAAAGTTTTGAAAGGCCAGGGCGGAGTTTTTTTTGAAAGCAATTGGGCCGGCTGTTACCGCGCGAATATTCGCCTCCGAAGTGCAACGCGCGTTCTTTTACCGATCTTAGATTTTCCGGCCTACAATCCTGAAGAGCTCTACAACAACATCAAGAAACATGATTTTACGAAGTACATCGAGCCTGGTCAAACGATGGCGGTCGATGCGAACATTCGTGATTGCGGAGTTTTTCGAGATCAAAGATTTGTCGCGATGAAAATCAAAGATGCCGTCGTGGATCAATTCAGCGATAAATTTGGAGTACGTCCCGATGTCGATGGTAAGAATCCACATCTGTCGATCGTCGTTCGAGGAGTTAAAAATCAATTTTCCGTTAGCATCGATACGTCTGGCGAACCGCTCTTCAAGCGTGGGTACAAAAATCTTAAGATGGTTCCGGCTCCGCTAAAAGAACATGTTGCTGCAGGCTTACTCCTCGCGACCGATTGGAAGCGAGATACCCCCGTCGTTGATCCAATGTGCGGCGGAGGAACTTTTTTGATCGAAGCCGCACTCATGGCTCTCAAAATTTCTCCGGGAACACTTCGTAAGTCTTTTGCATTTCAAAATTTTATCGGTTTCAAGCCAGAAGAATTTGCCGAAGAGCTTGAAGCCGCGATGAACGAAGAGCTCGACTCTTTACCCTTTAAATTTTATGGCTATGATCTCGATCGAGATGCGGTTCAAATCGCGCTCGCGAATGTTCACGCCGCGGGCCTTGATGAGTACATCGATATTGAGCGAGGCCCGATCGAAACTCTGAAAGCACCGGTCGAAGTGGGTATGGTCGTGACAAATCCACCTTACGGTGAGCGCCTGTCGACGGCATTTGAGCTCGAAGAACTTTATCTCAACATGGCCCACACGCTTAAAACTAATTTCAAAGGTTGGGATTGTTGGATTCTTTCGGGAGAGCCAGAGCTCACAAAATTTATGAAATTAAAAGCTGAGCGTCGTGTGCCTGTTTTCAATGGGCCAATTGAATGTCGATTTCTCAAATATAAAATGTTTTAAAAAACGAAAACGAGGCGATAAATTTCATATGCCTACCAAGGTTTAAAGATGGCGAGCAGTGCTCCAATACTTGCGACGACAAAAACAGATCCGAGCAGGGCTCCGGCTGATTTGGGTTTACGGTGAATGAAAGCTATCACTCCGCCTAGATAGAGCCAGACTACAAATTTGCCGTAAACCCAACTGTGAAGAGGTTCTTCAGGGTAGAGATGCTTGGCGAGCATAAACCCGGTTACGATAATCAGAAGAAGGGCCGTGCCGCTCAACATGGAGAGCACTTTACGTGGCGAGTAATTTTTAGTCCCCCCCAGATGAACGGCGGCCCCGCCGAGGTTCATCAGGACCAAAAAAATCATGCTGAGATGAAGCCATTTTAAAATCTCGTAATTCATGGGGAGCCTTTCGTTGACATTTGTTCTCTCCTATAATGTCGTACTACTCAGCCACTTTTTCAAGAGGACTTTTATGAAATCAAAAGCCGCACTCACAGATAAAATTTCGGACCTTCACAGGTCCGCCGCTCAAGCTAAAAAGTTTTCGTACAGCCCTTATTCTGGTTTTCAGGTAGGAGCGGCTCTCCTCACTCCAGAAAATGAAGTGATCTTCGGTACCAACGTTGAGAATGCCAGTTACGGCTCGACGATTTGTGCCGAGCGAACTGCCATTCTGAAGGCCGTGAGTGAAGGTTGTACGCAATTCACCGATATCGTGATCGTGACAGACTCGAAAACGCCGGCAGCCCCGTGTGGAATGTGCCTGCAAGTCATGGCAGAGTTTTTTGCAGATGATGCGCGCATTTGGCTCGGAGATTCACGTAAGGTTCAAAAATGTTATGCGTTTAAAGATTTGCTAATGCAAAGATTTGGGCCTAAAGATTTGAAGAAGCCAGCACCCTACGAAAAGAAAAAAAAGAAGTAAAATATGATTTTCAAAGAGTGGATTCGTTTTGTTTACGGGATGGCTATGGGCACCTCGGTTCCTTATATTAAACCAACGAACCGTTTCATGTGGCCAACCGCTCTTAAGACAATTGACGATCACATGAGCCTTTTCTTAGGTGGAAGTGTGGTCTGCGGAATCTTGCACGACAAAAATCAAGTTGTTTTGATCAATACGAACTCTGGCCCTGCGGCTTCGCAGCTCCATCAATATATTGAAAAAAAATTCAAAGCTACCACTCCGACTCTTTTTAATACGACCGCCTCAAAAGACTTCTTTGACGGAAACAAACTTTATCCTTCAGCGAACCAAATCTATCTGCCGAACGTGAGTGATCAAGCGCTTCATCATGAGTGGCAGAACTCACCGGCGACCGTGACAAAGATGGTGAACGAAAGAACTTTTGAAATTGCCGGAGAGACTCTGGTTGTTGTTCCGATATTAGAGAGTGCTTCTCACTGCGATCTCGCAATTTACCTTAAATCTCGTAAAATTCTTTTTTTAGGCGGACTATTTTATAACCGCATTCATCCTTTTTTGCGTCCCCTTGACGGAATGAACGTGGCAAATTGGATTCGCAATCTCGATGCGCTTATGGGTCGTTTTCAACCCGAAACAATTATTCCTGCGGAGGGAGATCTTGCCGGACCAGCCGAATTAAAAGAGTTCGTTGATTATCTCAAAGCTCTGTCTAATCCCAAAATTGAGTTTTCGGATTGTCGCAAAACATACGACTGGCTCGAAATTCCTGGCCAGACTTCTCTAGAAGAAAACTTCGATCTCCTTCGAGAAAATATAAAATCCTTTACAAAATTCTAAACAATAGACTTGAAAAAATCGGCGATGACTTCTTTCGCCGGCAGTTTCTTCATCATTGTGACAGTTTACGCAGGTACTACTCTAGAATCTGTTCGACTCTCGGAAACAAGGGCCTCGCCTTGCTAATCAAAGTTCCCGGAGCAATTTTTTGAAAAATATTGAGGTCTTCGATGGCCGGTGCCTTAGACCAACCGACTTGCGCTAAGAGTTCAGCCATCTTCGTTGGCATTACTGGGCTTAGCAAAATTCCTGCGAAGCGCAGACATTCAAGGCTCACAAGCAAAGCTTCTGCGCCAATCGCGAGTTGCTCGGGATTGCCAGCCGATGTCTTAAGGCTTTTCCAGGGAGCTTGGTCTTCCATATATTTGTTGGCCGCTGATAATAAATCGGTGATAGCCTCAATCGCTCGATTCGGCGCCATCGCCATCACTTCAGTTCGTACCACTTCGGAAAGAGCTTCGGCTTGTTTCGCCAGGGCGAGCGAAGCAGGCATCACAAACTGAATTGCAGGAATCGCTCCTCCGAAAAATTTTTCGATTAAATTTGTTGAACGGCTTAAAAGATTTCCGAAATTATTAGCGAGATCGGTGTTCACGCGCGCGATCACGAGATCTTGTGAAAACTGCGCGTCGTTTCCGAGGTGAATATCCCGGGTCAGAAAATAGCGAAGGCCATCGACTCCAACCATATTTTTCATATCAAGGGGCTTTACGACAGCCCCTTTTGATTTACTCATTTTTTCATTTGATTCGGTCAACCACCAGCCGTGAGCAAAAATTTGTTTAGGAAGTGGAGCTCGCAAGCCCATAAGCATGCTTGTCCAGTAGACGGCATGTGTGGTGAGGATATCTTTTCCCATGAGGTGAGTGGCGCCACAGGTCGTCCACCATTTCTCAAACTGTGCTTCGCCGCCAGGAACTTTGAAGCCGACGCCGACCGCGTAATTCAATAAGGCATCGAACCAAACGTAAGTAACATAATCCTTGTCGAAAGGCATTTCGATGCCCCAGCCCATACGGGCTTTAGGGCGGGAGATGCAAAGGTCTTGAAGTGGTTTTTTTAAAAATCCCAAAACTTCGTTGCGTTTACTTTCTGGAGCAATGAAGGTCGGATTTTTTTCGATGTGAGCGATGAGCTCATCTTGATATTTCGACATTTTGAAGAAATAATTTTTCTCAGTAACGAGGCTGACTTCGCTCCCGGTGGGGGCTTTACCGCCAATTAGATCTTTTTCAGTATAAAAGATTTCGTCGGAGACCGAGTACCATCCGGTAAATTCTTTCGTGTAGATTTCGTCGCGTTCAAAGAGATCTTGCAGGCATGCTTGCACGGCTTTGACGTGCGTCGGTTGAGTCGTGCGGTAGAAAATATCGTAATCGATGCTGAGCTCTTTCCAGATATTTTGAAAATTCAAAACCATTTCGTCGCAATGGGCCTGCGGAGTGAGGCCGCGCTTCAGAGCCGCAGTTTGAACCTTTTGTCCGTGTTCGTCGGTACCGGTGAGGAACAAAGTCTCTTCGCCAAACATACGACGGTAACGGCGCAAAACATCAGCGATGATAGTGGTATAAGCGTGACCAATATGGGGTGTATCGTTGACGTAATAAAGTGGAGTCGTAATGTAGAGAGACATCTTAGATTTGATCCTTGTGGGGAAAAACTTTTTTCATCAACTGATTAATTTGCTTTCGCATTTCTGGTAAATGGGTCATCGTTGATTTCATTTTCAAAAATTGTTGTATGGGCAAGAGTGGGGATCCACCGTAGTCGGCCTTTACGTCGATATTTTTGCTTACGGCTGATTGGGCCGCGAGGTTGACTCCATCGGTGACGTGAAGATGTCCGCCGATGACGGTGTTACCGCCGGTGACAACAAAATTTCCGATGGAGCTAGAGCCCGCCATTTTCAAACCAGAAGTGAGAAGGCAGCCCTTTCCAACTTTGCAATTATGTGCGATGTGAACTTGGTTGTCGGTCTTAGTACCGCGCCCGATGCGCGTTTCTCCGAAAGTTCCGCGGTCGATTGTGTTGCAAGCACCGATGTGAACGTCGTCTTCTATAATGACCCAACCCTGATGCGGAATTCGAAAGTGATTTCCGCTGCTGTCGTGCGCGTATCCAAACCCTTCTTTGCCGATGATTGTGTGAGAGGCAACTTCGCAGCGAGAGCCGATTTTCACTCTTGAGCCGATGACGACGAGCGACTGAATGGTAGAACGTTCGCCAATTTCAGAGTGAGCCTCAATGACCGAATTGGATCCGACGTAGGCCTGCGCCGCAATCTTCACGTGCGCGCCCAGCACGACTCCGGGCCCAATGAAAGCGGTCGGAGCAACCGTCGCGGAAGGATCAATGACCGCAGAAGGGTGACGGCCTCCACCCGAAAAATCTCGATAAGGAGTCTGTAAAATAAAACGATCAATTGTTTTGGCCATCAAGAGTTCAGGATTGGGCGAGGAAATAATAGTTTGAGAGCCGGCCCGAGCGATCACGTCGGCAAATATTTTTTGGGGAACGACGATTCCGCCAGCTTTTGAGTTGAGCGCAAGATCAACAAAATTAAGTTTGGTGCAAAAGACTAAAGAATTTTCGGAAATACTTTCTGCAGATGAGACGCCGTTAAAATTTTGATCTGCGGAGCCTTTGCATTCAATTGCCAAGTCAGAAAAAGCATTTTTGATCTGTGAAAAATTAAACATGCTTTATGAGTAACAATAGCGCCCCCTACTCACAATTCTTTATTCGCTGCGATGCAAATCGCGAAGCGCTCGAGATGAAATTCAAAAAGCTTGTTTTCTGAAAATCTTTAGCCTAGCTTTCAGGTGTTATCCTACTTCCTGTGGAGGAGAAATGGCGAAAAAGCCTGCGAAGCCCGTAAAGTCTCAAGCAAAAGCTAAAAAACCGGTTGCTGCAAAACCAAAAGCTACGGCAAAAGCTGCGAAGCCTGTCCCAACCAAGCATGCCCGAACGAAGGGCGCCGGAGCCAAGGCTCTCGCAGCCAAGGCTGTCGCTTCAAAAGCGAAACCTGAGAAAAAAGCGCCACCCTTGAAGCCGGCAGTGAAATCCGTAGCTAAAATTCCAGTTGCGAAGGCCCCCGCTGCGAAAGCGGCTCCAGAATTGAAAGCCAAAGCGAAAGCTCCGGTTCCAAAAGCGAAAAAAACTTCTGTTCCGTCAGTTATGGGGTCAAAGCCTAAGAAAGACGCAGACGAGATGGAAGATGAATTTTTAGACGACGATATCGAAATTGATCCTGAGCTTGCTGAATTCGTTGATGATGTGGCCGAACTTGAAGAAGTCGATGCAGAAGCCCAAAAAGCCCTCGCTGGAGGCTCAAGTGACGATGACGAAGAGGAGGAGGTCGCCGCTCCACTTAAGAAAACTCCAAAAGAGAAATCGGCTTCTGAGCGTCGTATAAAAAAAGAACGTGATTTACTGTCTGGGATTGATCGTAACGGTGATTTGTCTGAGATTTGGCAGAAATTTTTCGACACTCATAAGAATGAAAAAGCAAAACAATACAATATGCGCGAAACATTTGAGGCAAAATCCTCACTTCAACACGTCAAATTGGGCTGGGGCTTTATTCTGTCAAATATTAATGACCGCCTTGAAGTTTTATTCAAAGAAGGCATTAAAATTCTTATTTCAAATTATAAATCTTAGGGTCTCGTCAGTTCTATTGGCCTTAAGGGGCCAAACTCCATACAATTCTCCGACAGAATCAATGCTCTTTTTATTTTTGTTGTACTTTCATTATAAGTTCGACTAACAATATACCCCACATATGGCAAAAGACGATCTCGCTCAAATAGACGGAAAAATCATAGACGCTGGCGCTGGCGGCCTTTATAAAGTCGAACTCGACAATAAAGTCGCTATCCAAGCAAGACTCTGCGGCAAGATGCGCAGATTTAATATTCGTGTCGTAGTTGGTGACCGAGTCACTGTCGGAGTCTCTCCGTACGATCCTTCCAATGGACTCATACTTTACCGCCATAAGTAAAAAACAAATAAATAGAGATTCAAAATGACAATAGATTTTAATCAGTATCTTCAGAAGATTGACGCTAAATTTGCTCCTAAATCTGTTCAAGCCGTACTTGAATTACATGCCGAAGGCGGAACGGTTCCGTTCATTGCCAGGTACCGTAAAGAAAAAACCGGCAACCTCGATGAAGTCGAGATCAGACACATTTTAGAAGCTTCAGAAACTTTCGCAGAGATTAACAAGCGACGCGAATTCGTTTTGAAAGAGATCGAATCTCAGGGCAACCTGACCGATGATATTAAAAAACGTCTCGACACGAGCTTTGATCTCGGCGAACTAGAAGAAATTTATCGTCCGTTCAAAAAGAAGAAGAAAACCAAAGCCACTCTCGCGCGCGAAGCGGGTCTCGAACCTCTCGCAAATTGGATTTGGTCTTTAGGTCACGGCGAACTCAAAGACGAAACCACCCTCGAAGTCAAAGCAAAGGATTTTATCAATCCGTCACTTGGTTTCGTCACTTACGAACTTGCTTTAAAGGGTGCTCAAGACATTATAGTCGAGCGCATTTCGAACAATCCAGAACTCCGTGAAAATGTTCGCTCGAACTTTTTCGGATTCGGCAAAGTCGTTTCGAAAAGCACGAAAGAATTTAAGACTCATTCTAAATATGAAATGTACAAAGAATTTTCTGAAGGAGTTAAATCTCTTCAAGAAGCTAAGCATTCTCATCGTTACTTAGCGATGCGCCGTGGTTGGACCGAAGGCGAACTGGCCGTTACCATCGAAGGCGACGAAGTTTTGCTTTTAAAAAAATTCGAAACCGTTGCTCTTTCTCAGCCCGACAGCCTTGCGGCCCAGTTTCTTAAATCTTGCGCGCAGATTGCGCTCAGTGTTCACGTGTATCCTTCTATTACGAACGAAGTTCACCGCGTCCTTAAGGACAAAGCCGACAAAGATGCGATCACCGTTTTTGCAGAAAATGTTCGACGCGTTTTACTCTCTTCACCTTTTGGTCCAAGATGTGTTTTGGGCGTGGATCCAGGCCTACGCACCGGTTGTAAAATTGCTTTAATTGATAAGCAAGGAAACTTCATTTCGCATACGGTTCTTCACGTTCAAGGAAGCGACGCCGATTCTAAGGCGAAATCCTTGTTCAATGAAGTTCTGAAACAAATTAAAATTGACGCCGTTGCGGTCGGTAACGGAACAGGCGGGCGCGAAGCCGAAATTTTCTTGAGAAAAATCTTAAAAGAAATCGATGCCGCAATTCCTGTTATTATGGTGAGTGAATCAGGTGCCAGCGTTTATTCGGCAAGTGATGTGGCTCGGGAAGAATTTCCAGAATTGGACCTTACGGTTCGCGGCGCGATTTCGATCGCGCGTCGTTTGCAAGATCCATTAGCTGAGCTCGTTAAAGTCGATCCTAAATCAATCGGGGTAGGTCAGTATCAACATGATGTGACTCAGACGCATTTGCAAAAAAGTCTCGAGGGCGTTGTTGAAAGCTGCGTGAATAACGTGGGCGTTGATCTCAATACAGCTTCGGCTCCTCTCTTGTCACATGTTTCGGGTATTGGTCCTGCGCTCGCTAAAAATATTGTTGAATTCAGAAAAGCCAATGGTCTCTTTGAAGATCGCGCGCAGCTCATGAAAGTTGGAAGATTCACCAGCAAAGTTTACGAACAATGCGGCGGATTCTTGCGCATCAACGGCGGAAAAGTTTTACTTGATCAAACCGGCATTCACCCTGAGCGCTACACGGCGGTTCGTGATATGTCGCAAGAAGTAGGCGTTCAAATTTCTCAACTTATCGGTGACGGAGCAAAAAAACTTCTCGAAGTCCGCACGAAGTGGGCAGCGCTTGTTGGTGAATTCACTTTCGATGATATTATCAAAGAACTAGAAAAACCAGGTCGTGATCCGCGTGATCCATTTAAGGTTTTTGCTTTCCGTGATGATATTTTTGAGATGAAGGATTTGAAGACCGGCATGATTTGCCCGGGTATCGTGAGCAATGTTACTAATTTTGGAGCATTCGTCGACATCGGCGTTCACCAAGATGGTCTCGTGCATTTGTCTCAACTTTCTCACCAGTTCATCGATGATCCACGCAAAGTCGTGAATCCGGGTGATCAAGTGACGGTAAAAGTTTTGACTGTCGATCTTGATAAAAAACAAATTTCTCTCTCAATGCTTTTGGATGAACGTCCAAAACAAATGGCCCGTACAGATTCAGCCGAAGGTGATTCGCGCGAACCGAGACGTCCTCGGGACGACCGTCCACGCCCGAGTCCTCGCGGACCACGTGCTCCCGGTGCGGCAGCCGAAGGCGGAAGACCTTCTCGGGACGACCGTCCTCGCGATAATCGTCCGCGCCCAAGCGGCCCTGGCGGACCACGTCGGAATAATCGTCCTCCTAGAGATGATCTCATTAAGCCAGCGGTGAATCCGAACGAGAAAAAATATCGTCAGGATTACCAAGATAAAATGGCAAGACCTTCAGGTGAACGACCTCCGCAAAGAGATGATCGTCCGCCAAGAGGCGACCGACCTGACCGTGGGCCAAGAAAAGACCGTGGAGCTGAAGAAACTCCAATGGCAAAAAATCTGACTCCGCAAGCGCAAGCTGAACTTTTTGGTAAACAACGTGAAGCGAACAAACACAAAACTGCGAGTCAGATTGTGCGCGAACGTTTAGCTGCAAAACCGCCGAAGAAAAAAGAGATGAAGAGACCTGAGCACCGACCTGTCGAATCAGAGGTTCCGACCGAAGTTCCGGCGACTCCTCAAGCGGATGGCGGAGAAAAACCAAATCCACGTCCGCAGCAGCAGCAGCAGCGTCCACCTCAACAGCAGCAACGGCCAGGACAAAGACCACAACAGTCGTCTTTTAATAATAATCCGTTTGCGGCTCTTCTTAATATTAAAAAATAGATCTCTCTTAAACCGACCTGTCAAACTCTTTGGCAGGCTACACAGGAGCGACTTGGAGCCTCACAAATAACTAGTACAGGTCTTTGATCTATCCCGCGGGCCCTCTCTTGGCCTACTTAAAAAGCTAGACTCCAGCACAACCACAAAGTGTTATAAGATTTTGAACACAGAAGACATTCTATGTTCAAAATCTTATTTGCTGTGGCAATTAGTTTCGTTTCTGTGACCCGCGCAACCGCCCCGCCCCGCTCAGTTGGGTTGAGATCAATCCGAGCGACCGTCTTTTCTTAAGCGACCTTACCTGCAATGACGGAAAAATAACCGCGAAGCTTCAATCTTCTACCGAAAAAATTGAAACCAGAACTTTCGTCGCGGATGGCGGTAAGCTCACTAAAGTCAGTGTCGAAAGCATGGTGATTGAGAAAGGTTCGAAGAATCCTCTCCGGAATGAAAAATTTCAACGTAGCTGTGGAGAGATTTTTATCACCGAAGACGGTCGAGGTATTTCGACGGGTACCGTAGGTACAAATAAAGATCGACTCACCCGACCTAAAAATAATAAAGAGCTCAATGAATCGCTCGCGCTCTTAAAAGATTATGGTATTTATAAAGACTTATGTGATCATCCATAACGACGCGACTTCACTGCGAGCTTCGAAAATTCAGATCTCACGCTAGACGCCGACGAGCGCTCGATATTTCTCGATAATTGAGCCGCTGATTTTTTCAAAACTAAACTCTTCGGTGATTCTTTTGCTCGCGCGGCTCCCGAATTCTTTCCATTTTGGTTGTGCCGAAAGTGCGCGTTTAAGGGCGTCACTTGCTGAAGACGGGTCTTCGGGTTCGAATAAAAACCCGGTTTGATTTTCGATTACGACGTCGGGAGTACCTCCAGATGAAGTTCCCAAAACGGGTAGGCCCGCAAGTTGCGCTTCGAGTAGGCTTAAAGCAAAACATTCTTTATACGAAGGAAGCGCGTAAAGATCGAGACCTGGCATATATTTGAAGGAGTCGCTCATAGCACCCTTGAAGTGAACGCGCTCTGCCAATGAAGGAGAAAGCAAGCTATGATATTTCTCGATTGCTTCGGCGTAGGCCCAAGCTTTTGGATCGTCTTCGGTGCGTCCGCCGATAAAAACTAAGTGAAGTCTCGGTTCAGAAGTCATGAGAGGGATAGCGCCTTCAAGAAATTCTTTAATTCCTTTTTGGGGATCAATTCGGCTCACGAGACCTACGACGATGGCGTCTTGATCAACGCCAAGAGCTTTGCGGGCAACTTCTCTTTTTAAAAATCCGCCGAAAGTTTTTTCGATATCACGGCCGTAACGAATAACTTTAATTTTATCTTTCGCAATGGGTATATATTTTTGCAAGAGGCTTTGTGCCGGCAAGCTTGAGCACCACATTTCGTCAACGAACAGATATTCGAAAAAATGAATCGGATCTTTTTTCGAATGACTAATGAGGATATGGGTTTGTAAAACGACTTTCGGTAAGGCGATGCCACGAAGCTTTGCACCGATCAGGCTTGGCAAAACGACGGCAAGATCTTGAGTGCTATGAAGATGAATGACTTGCCAGCGTTTTGCCCGGATCCCTAAGCCTAACTCTTTGCGACTGAATATAGTAGAAATTTCCGAAGACGCACATTTTTCGGCAAGCCGAGACGCGGGCAACACCATCATGGTGATATTAAGCCCGCGGGCCTTCTGGTCGGCCGCGAGCGAAAAAGCGTAAGCTTCTAAGCCAGAAAAACTCGGGCGCGGGCAAACGTGCAAGATAGATAAACTCATTTTTTAAGAATTGCCTTTGCTATTTCGACAAAGCCTTGGCCGCCTTCGAGGCTTGCCACGAAGCTTGGCTTGCTGTTGAGTTGCGATTCGAAATTTTTGATGTTCGCGACCGCAAACGAATTTTCGAAGAAGCTGAACATCGGTTCGTCGTTAGGAGAGTCGCCGGAGAAAGCAAATTTTTTCTGGGTTCGTTCTAAGTCTAACCCTAGCTCTTCGCGGGCAAAAATCTTGCACATTGAAAGTTTATCGTAACTTCCGAACCAGGCGTTCACGTGAATCGAAGAAATCTTTGCCGTTGCCCCGGCCTCCTCAAAGAGGCTCACGATCCTTTGTACTTCACTTTGGGGCAAGGCCGGAACATCTTCGCAGAAATCAATCGCCACATCCATCAACCGCGAAAACTGATCACTCGCGAGGGCGGAGCCTTTTACTTTTTGTAAAATTTCGATCGCGAGCTTATCGAGACGTACGCGATTTTGAAGACGGATCACTTCATCGACAACAAAATGCCTGAGCATTTTTTTATTATGGTAGCGAAAATAAAATGCACCGTTTTCTCCGACGACTCCTCCAACGGGCCAAAGTCTTGCGATCATTTCACACCAGCCAGCCGGACGTCCCGTGACGGGAACAACCGTTACGCCGAGATCTTGGAGGGTCCAAAGGGCTTGATAAGCATCGGCGTGAAGCTGACCTTGGTCGGTGAGTGTGTCGTCGATATCCGTAAAGAGATATTGAACTTCAGTGTTTGCAAAATTCGAAAGCGACTGCATTTTGGCGAGGGCGTGAACCGATTTTGCTTCCATATTGAGTGAACTCCGTTTCGAACTTCTTAGCCGTACTCAAAGATACTGCGTCAAAATTTCTACTTGCAAGATTTGAGTTGTACCCTCATTTTTATGAAGAGCACAAAAGGATTTTCATTCATGAGTAAAAAATCTCTGGCCGGTAAAACACTTGTCATCGTTGAGTCTCCGACCAAAGCTAAAACAATTCGAAAATTTTTAGGCAAAGATTTTATCGTCGAAAGTTGCATGGGACATGTTCGCGATTTGCCTCAATCTGCTAAGGATATTCCTGAAAAAATTAAAAAGCAAAAGTGGGCGAGTCTAGGTGTGGATGTCGACCACGATTTTGAGCCCGTTTACTGTGTGCCTAAAAATAAAGTGAAGATTGTTAAAGAACTCAAAGATAAGTTAGCCGAAGCAAGCTTTCTCTACCTCGCAACGGACGAAGACAGAGAAGGAGAAAGTATCTCGTGGCATTTACTTGAGACTCTAAAGCCAAAAGTTCCTTATAAGCGCATGGTTTTTCACGAGATCACCAAAGACGCGATTCAAAAATCTCTTAAAGATGTCAGAGAAATCGATTTTAATCTCGTCAAAGCTCAAGAAGCGAGACGTATTCTGGATCGTTTGGTGGGTTACACGATCTCTCCCCTTATCTGGAAAAAAATTGCTTACGGTTTGTCGGCAGGTCGAGTTCAATCGGTTGCCGTGAAACTCTTAGTCGAGCGTGAGCACGAGCGCATTAAATTTAAGCGTTCGCAGTATTGGGATATTCAGGGCCAAAATGAAAAAGATGACGTGCCCTTCGAGACAAAACTCAACTCCTATAAATCAAAACGTATCGCAAGCGGAAAAGACTTTGATTCAACGACGGGCGCTTTACTTGCAGACAAAAAGAATGAAGTCATACATCTCGATGCGGCAGGGGCGAATAGGCTTCTCAAAGAACTCCAAAATCAAGCTTGGAAAACTACCGAAGTCGAACAGAAGCCTTTTTCTCGAAAACCGCCGGCTCCTTTTATTACTTCGACTCTTCAGCAGGAGTCGAACCGAAAACTCAGTCTCAGCGCGAGAGAGACCATGCAAGTGGCGCAAAGTTTATATGAGCAAGGTTTCATTACTTATATGAGAACTGATTCAACATTCTTGTCGACCGAGGCTCTTGAATCAGCGCGAGCACGCATTCTTGATCTGTACGGTAAAGAATATTTGCCCGAAGAAGCACGTCGATACGAAGGCAAAAAAGCAAAGGGCGCTCAAGAAGCGCATGAAGCAATCAGACCTTCGGGAACAACGTTTTCGACTCCGGACGAAACGGGTCTTAAAGGTCCGCAGTATAAATTATACGAACTCATTTGGAAGCGCACGATGGCGAGCCAAATGGTGAACTCGAAACAAAATCAGGTCAGCGTGCGGTTTCAAGTCGGCGAAGCACTCTTTGCAGCGAACGGAATGACGATTGAGTTTCCAGGATTTTTGCGTGCTTACGTAGAGGGTTCTGATGACGAACAAGGTTCACTCGACGAACGTGAAGTGCGATTGCCTGATCTTAAAGTGGGCGACGTTATTAAGTGTCAAACGCTTGAGGTGAGCGAACACGAAACGAAACCTCCGGCAAGATATACAGATGCGAGTCTTGTCCAAACGATGGAAAAAGAAGGGATCGGTCGACCGTCAACATACGCCGCGGTTATCAGTACGATCATTGACCGCGGTTATTCGAAACGTTTAGCGAACGCTTTGACTCCTACTTTTACGGCGATGGTCGTTGCGAAGTTATTGCAGCAACACCTTCCTCAGTATGTTGATCTCGGATTTACTTCATCGATGGAAAAATCGCTCGATGACATTGCTGATGGCGATCTCGATGAGAAAAAATATCTGAAGTCTGTTTACTTCGGCGAAAAGGGTTTGCTCAAGCAAGTTGAATCTCAAGAAAAGAAAATTGATCCGGACGAAGCAAGGTCGATTAATCTCGAAGGGCTCGAGGGATTGAGTTTTCGCGTTGGGCGTTTCGGCGCTTACGTCAGCGTGATGCAAGCCAACGGCGAAGAGGTGAGTGCCTCCCTGCCCGAAGCCCAATCGCCCGCGGATATTACGAGAGAGATCGTTGATAAACTGATCGATCAAAAAATCAATGGTTCGGATGCGCTCGGTATTGACCCACTGACGAACTTGAAAATTTATGTTTTAACGGGTCGTTATGGGCCTTACGTACAGCTCGGCGAATCGACCGGTGAAGATGCTAAGCCGAAGCGCGTGAGTATTCCTCCGCAGATGCCGGTTGAGTCGGTCGGGCTTGCTCAAGCTCAAGAGCTGTTGCAGCTTCCAAAAACTTTAGGCGCCCATCCGGGAACTGGCAAAGAGGTGAAGGCAGGCCTCGGCCGCTTTGGTCCTTACATTGTTCATGACGGAGATTTCAGGTCTATTCCTAAAACAGATAATCTTTTTGAAATTAAATTTGATCGCGCACTCGAACTTCTTGCCCAGCCTAAAAAAGGTCGCGGACGTTCGGCTCCGATTAAAGAACTTGGTAAGCATCCTGAGTCGGGTGAAGACGTTCAAGTATACAGTGGTAAATTTGGTCCTTATATCAAAACCGGTAAGTACAATGTTTCGGTTTCAGAGAACATAAAGCCTGAAGATATCACGATGGCACAAGCTCTCGAACTTTTTGAAAATAAAAATATGGATACGAGCAAAGCTTCCGGAAAGCCTCCGGCAAAAGCTTCGGCCAAGAAAGCCTCCGCCGCAAAAGCTGATCCTAAGCCAAAAGTTTTCGTCAAAACAAAAGCGCCTTCCAAAGTCGTAACGGCGGCATCTCCAAAGCCCGTTATTTCGAAACCAAAATCGGTGATGGTGATTGCAAAACCAAACGATCCTAATAAGAGAAGAGCGGTGAAAGCTTCACCAATCCCGCCTATTAAAACAAAAGAAAAACCGACTGAAAATAAAGCTCAGCCGGCCCGCCTTAACAAACGTTAAAACTCCCCGTTTTTACAGGGCCCGTGACTTTTTTGGTCAAGACTTTGATCGAAACCGCACATGAGATCGATTCAATTTCACGGCCCGCAATCTATTCAATGGCATAGTTCATGCTCTTTCGTATAGATGCGCCATGGGAGGCTTCAATGAAAAGCATTCGAAAATTAGCAATACTTGGTACTCTTATTTTTTCAGTCCGCGCGATCGCAGTTGATCTTATGCCCGAAGCAATGAAATGGATGGGCGAGTACAGTCAGGCAAGCGCGATTCATTTCACCGGTCCGGGCGATGAAAAATCCTGCCAACTCGAAGCACCTGATGCGAAATGGGATGGCCGAGTTTGCGTCGAGACAACTCAAAATAAAATTAATATTTCAAAGGTGAGTGATGATAAAACTGGAGAAAAATATTTAGTCCAAATCGGAATCATCGGCGGCAATATTCATACTTGTGATTTTGCTGGCGAAATGACTTTACAAAATGACAAGCTGGTTTACCAAGATGTGATTCCGGATCGAAAAGAAATTTGCAGAATCGAAATTGAACATCAGGGCACCGGGCTTAAAATGGCGGCGAGGGATAACTGTAGCGAATACTATTGTGGTTTTGGGCTTGTCTTAACGGGTACAGATCAAGTATTTAAACGTACAGGTGCCGGACACGAAGTGACTTCCCAAACGGCCAAACAACAGGAGCAAGAATGAGAAATTGTATAGCTGCATTTATCTTTTTAGTGTCACCGATACTCTCGGCGGCGCCTGTTCAAAAAGATATGTGCAAGGTGCTCTTGTCTCATTTAGCGAGCGAGTACATCGGAGAATGCGATGGCACTTTATACACCGTGATCAATCAAACTCTCGACGGATCGACACTCAACTTTAAGGTTAATGGCGCGCCGTTGATCCAAATTTTGATGAGTCCAACCCCCGAAGAAGATAATCTTTTGAAAAATTACGGTATTGAGTGCGATCGCGATCAAATCAATGTGACCTACAACCGTAGGTCTGATGGCATGCCGGTCCTCCAAAAATTACAGGTTTTGGATGGTGGCAAGCTCGGTCTTTTTAATGGCCTTGATTCTGAGAGCATTAGTTGCCTTCTCAATCCTAGTAAATAGTACAATTCACTTTCCAAATGATTTTGAACCTGATTTATGCTAGGCTCCCTCGCTAGAAAGCGAGTTGCACGTGATAACCGAAAAACTCAATTTTGCGAAAAACCTCCGTCCGGTGCAGTCTAAGCTCGCGGCGAATCAACGCGCCAAATTTTTCGGTCAACTCGAACTTCCGATCGAAAGAAAAACAGAAAAAGATCGCAACGCTGATCTGGGTGGTCGCAGTTTTTACTTTTTCGATTTCGATGACAACGTCGCGTTTCTTACGACGCCAAGTTATATTTTTCATAAAGATACCGGCGCGGAACTTAAAATGTCGAGCGGTGAGTTCGCACAAGTTCATCGCAACGTGGGTAAATCTGGGCCATACAAAAACTATCGAATCGACTTCAATGAAACGATCGGGACCTTTCGCAACTTTCGCGACAAGGATCTTTCTTGGATTGAAAAGCTCGTTGGAAAAAAGCAGTCTTTCGTTGAAGATTTAGCGGCCGCCCTCGAATTTCCTGATTTTCAGTGGAAGGGGCCATCTTGGAATTGTTTTCATCACGCGACCCTCAATCAACGACCGATGGCGATCATTACGGCGCGTGGGCATTCACCGCATACCATCAAAGAAGGAATTTCTCTTCTCGTAAAAGAAGGTCATATCCCGATGGAGCCAAACTATCTGGCGGTCTATCCAGTATCCAATCAAAAAGTGCGTGCCGAACTCGGTGATCCGAGTTTTGTTCTCAGCACCGCTGAACTTAAAAAAGCCGCTATTCGCAAATCCGTCGACGAAGCCATCGCAAAATACGGTTACAGTCCTCATCATCGATTTGGAATGTCCGACGATGATCCCCACAACATCGAACTCATCACAAGCGAGATGAAAGTCCTGAAAGGACTTTACCCCGAGATGAGTTTCTTTATTATCGAAACCCACAACGGCCAAGCCACCAAATGGGAAGTCTACAGAGATCACTCAGAAGCCAGCATGTGTGCGGAATCGACAAATGTGGAAGTTTTCGAACAGCTATCGATGCCGCTGTAGTCGTCGAGTTCGGTCGGAGGTGGTCTCGCCTTTTAGATGAGGTCGGGCTTAGGCGCCCCCACATCCATGGCCGACTGAGGTTCAAAACTGAAAGGCTTGCGAGACTTGTCTCAGGCCAAGACACCAATTGTTTGGAAACCTAGGATTTCGACTTCTGCCACCCAGTGGCAATTTAAGTTTATATAAAAGGCGAGTCATTTTAGCAAAGTTTTGGCGGATGACGGCCGATAGGCTTATCATATTAAAAAGCAATACGTTCTTGAATGCAGCTCGAAAGGCAAAAATGAAAAAGCAAAACAATCGAAATCATTTTATGAATATGAAAAATGCAGCGGCCTTAGTTTTTGCGCTAATTTTGATTCCGCAAGTGGGATATTCACAACTTGCCAAGCAGGCTCCGAAGTCGGCGGGGCTTCAGTGTTTGCATTTGGATGCGATCGAGCGTGCCTACTTAAATTCTCATATCACTTTTAGCAGTCTGACGCCCCAACTCGAGCAACGCACGATTGAGCAGTATATTAAACGTATCGACGGTGCAAAAATTTATTTATTGAAAAGCGACGTTGAGCAAATCAAAAAAACTTTGCTAGCCGGAATGTTTTCAAAAATCAAAGATCGCAATTGTAAACCTCTTGATGAAGTTCAAGCTCTTTTTACAAAAAGAGTTGAAGAACGCGTGAAATTTGCGACCGAAACTCTCGCTAAAAAAGACTGGAAGTTCGATTCTAAAACAGAATTGATGCTCGATCCAGAAAGCCGTGAGTTCGCAAAAACAAAAGCCGAAGCAGAAAAATTTCAGCTAAAATATATACAGTTTCAAGTTTCAAATTACCTCGCAACGGGTGACTCGGATGCATCGGCAGCGACCGCTCCAAAGGGTGAAGTTGCGGGCGGAGCAGACACTAAAAAGCTAAATCCGATGATGCCAACACAAGCAAGCATCAATGAAGCAAAAGGCAACGTTTCACGTAGTTACGATCGCCAATTTAAAAAATTAGGGGAGCTCAGCAAAGATGATATATATGCGGGCTACCTCGATTCTTTCGCGCGCGCCCTTGACCCACACTCAAGCTATTTTTCTTCTGATTACTATGAAGATTTCAATATCCAAATGGGTTTGAAACTTGAAGGTATCGGCGCGACTCTGAGCTCTCAAGACGGGTTCACAGTGGTCGAGCAATTGATTTCTGGAGGAGCCGCAAAACTTTCTGGTTTAATTCAACCACAAGATCGTATCGTGGCGGTTGGTCAGTTTAATGACAAAGGTGAGACCGATAAGATGGTGAACGTTGTCGAGATGGATCTTCGTGATGTAGTTCGCCTCATCCGTGGACCAAAAGGCACTAAAGTAATGCTCACAATTATGCGCCGTGGAGCTGAAGGCAAAGAGCGCTTCAACGTTACGCTCAATCGCGCACAGATTAAATTAGAAGATGACGCCGCTTCAATTTCTTATATCGACAAAGATGTGAACGGTGCTAAAAAGAAAATTGCTGTTTTAAATCTTCCATCATTTTATTCGGATTCGAAACCGGGCGGACGTTCGGCAGCCACTGACATGAAAGTTTTGCTAAAAGAAGCTCGTGATAAAAAAGCCGAGGCTCTCATCCTAGACCTTTCAAATGACGGCGGCGGAAGCTTAGAAGACGCAGTTAAAATCGCGGGATTTTTCTTTAAAACGGGTAACGTCGTGAAACAATCGACACATACTCCAGAAGATGAAATTTTATTTAAGGATAAAGATACTGATGTTGATTGGGATGGTCCGACTCTTGTTTTGACGAGCCGAATTTCTGCTAGCGCATCTGAGATTGTTGCGGCAACCTTAAAAGATTACCAACGTGCGGTGATCGTTGGTGGCGACCACACTTTCGGTAAAGGAACGGTTCAGTCGGTGATGCCGATTCCGACGGGATTGGGCGCTTTGAAAGTCACGGTTGGTATGTTTTATACTCCAGGTGGTTTTTCGACTCAGCATCGTGGAGTTGAAGCAGACGTTCTTCTTCCGGGTATTTTTTCGACAGATGAAATTGGTGAGCAATTCTTGGATTACTCACTCCCTAAGTCTCAAGTAAAACCATTCTTGTCTGAAGAAGCCTACGTAACTTCTGGTCCTGGAACGTGGAAAAAAGTTGAAAAGCCAACTCTTGAATACCTTCGAAAACAAAGCGAAGTTCGAGTTGCGAAAAGCACTGATTTTCAGAAAATCAAAACAGATTTAAAGAAAACCAAAGAGCGTGGCAAGATCATTAAACTTTCGGATGCCTTAAAAGACACCAAAGAAAAGAAGTCTGAAAAAGATAAGAAAAAAGAAGAAAGCCAAGACGAAAAAGTGGCAGATTATTTGAAGCGCGCTGACATTCAGGAGGCCGCGAACGTGGCTGTTGATTTAATCGAAGCTAATGCGAAACCAAGCATTATCTTGAGCGGCAAAGGTCAAAAAGACTTTAGCGCCCACGAGTAGATTTGAGTCTTGAAAGGTAGCGTAGCTACGCGCCTTTTTTCGTTTCAGGGCAGAACATAGATGACAGCGTACACAAGTTGTTTTACGAATGATCCATGAGTAAAACAACAAATTCTTCTCTCTCAAGGCAGGGCCGTATCAAGCCTAACAAAAAAACTATTCTAGCTAAGGCAGTGAAGCTTTCGTCGAAGACTTCTTCGAAAAAGGCAATGGCGCGCAAGCTTGAGCTTCCAAAAGAAATTTTGCTCGCCATGCACGAACATATGGTGACGGCGCGGGTCCTTGAAGAGCGCCTTATTAAGCTCTACCGCACGGGTGACGCTTACTTCTGGATTGGCGGAGCAGGCGAGGAAGCCTTCGGAGTTCCGCTCGGTATGCTCACGCATAAAGGCCATGGCCCTGAATATGATTATTTACATCTTCACTATCGTGGGACGCCAACACTTGTGGCTCTCGGCATGCCGATGATCGATTCGATTCGTTTGCAGATGAATCGGTCAACGGATCCTTCAACGGGCGGAAGAAATTTTTGTAATCACTACTGTTTTCCCGAGTTCAACGTCGTGCCTGTAGGTTCTCCGATTGAAGTTCAGTACGGAATGGCGATCGGCACGGGTATCGTTCAAAGGCGCTTAAACCAACAAGGCAAAAAGGGAATTACGATTGTCACCGGCGGTGACGCAGGTTCGGCTGAAGGTGATTTTGCTTCTTGTTTGATTTGGTCTTCTCGTCCCGGACAAGAATTGCCGATGCTGATCACGGTTCAAAATAATCGCGTCGGAATTTCGACTGACTACGGCTCTCAGCATGGTGAAAAATATGTTTCCGATCGTGGTCGCGCCTTCGGTATTCGTACGGCAGTTGTAAATGGTAATGATGCTATTGAAACCTATCTCGCTCTTCAGGCTGAAATGGCTTACATCCGTAAAACTGGTAAACCAGTTTTAATGGAGTTCATGGTTTCTCGTCTGTACGGTCACTCATCGGCAACCGGTGCGAACCGTGAAAAGGGCAATGACTGCATCGAGCTTCTTGAACGTAAAATGATCGACGCAAAAATTATCACTTCACAAAAATGTAAAGAAATTTACGTATCACTCGATGAAGAGTCTCGTCGTATCGCTGAAGAAGTTCGTAAAGAGCCTGTTCCCCAAGCTGAAAGTATTTGGGATCATATTTACGCGGGCAACGAAAACGCCGATTGGAAAAAATTCTAATGGCAAATATGACTCAAGCTATTCGTATGGCTTTACACGTTGGCGAATCAAAATTAAATGTCACCGATATTTTTGGACAAGACGTAGGGGCACCGCTCGGCGGAGTGTTCACGGCGACTCAAGGTCTTAAAACCGCATGGAATACGCCACTCGATGAGCGCGGAATTATCGGTGCCGCGATGGGCATCGCCCTCACGGGTCATCGCTGCGTTGCCGAAATTCAATTCTGTGACTATATTTTTAATACGATCGATCTCATGAAAATTGCCGGTAATACTTTGTGGGTGAGTAACGGCAACTATAATATGCCGATGGTCGTAATGACTCCCGTTGGTGCGGGAATTCACGGAAGTATTTATCATTCGCATAGCTTCGATGCTTGGGCGACCCGCATGCCCGGCTGGAAGATCGTGATGCCGTCGACACCACTCGACGCTTACGGGCTCATGCTCTCTGCGATTCAAGATCCAAACCCGGTGTTGTTTTTAAAGCCAAAAGCGTTGATGCGGGTTCGCGGCGAAGAACTCATTCCCGGCGAGCCGGCAGATGAAAAGGCTTTGAAGGCGATGATCGATCAGCCCGTTGGTGAAAATGAGCGCCTGAAATGGAAGCCAAAATGGCCCGAGCTCGACGCTGATTTTTCAATCTCGATCGGTAAAGGCAAAATCACTCGTGAGGGCGATGCCGCGACTCTGGTGAGTTACGGAAGGTCCTTACTATTTTGTAACCAAGTAGCAGATCAATTGAAAGAACAGGGTCGCCACGTTGAGGTGATCGATATGCGATCACTCTATCCATATGATTGGCAGATGATTAAAGAGAGCGTTTTAAAAACGAAGAGAGTTCTATTCGTTAATGAAGACACAGAGGTCACAAATTTTGGTGAGCATTTAGCCTACCGTGCGACGACTGAACTGTTCTATAATCTTCATGCACGGCCGCGTGTTTTGGCGGGTAAGAACATTCCGGGAGTGGGTCTTCACCAAAATCTTGAAAAAGCAACGGTGCCTCAGCTTCAAGACATTATGAGAGAGACTCTTGATCTTCTCGATGAGGTCCCATGAGTCGTGGTTTAAAGAAAAAGCCGCGGATTCAAGACCCGACTTTTGATAAATATTATTATTACATCAATAGCGTTCAGGCTCCGGATAGTGACGTGTTGTTCATGCGTGATACCTATAAAGAACTTCGCGGAAAAACTCCCATGACCATGCGCGAAGATTTTTGCGGTACCCACGCGCTTGCGTGCGAATGGGTCAAGCTCGGTCCTAAAAATAGTTCGATCGGATTAGATCTCGACATGGAGCCGATCAATTACGGCCAAGCCCACTACGCCTCGAAGCTGACTCCTTTCCAGCGTTCGCGCATCCAGATTATGCAAGCTGATGTTCTCAATCCAGGCCTGCCAAAAGCCGACATTATTTGCGCGATGAATTTTTCTCATTATGTTTTCAAAGAACGTCAGCTGATGAAATCTTATTTTCACAATTGCCTGACAACTTTGAATGACTCAGGAATTTTATTGATCGATTGTTTTGGCGGGCCAGCTTGCCAAAAAGAAAATCAAGATATGACCAAACACAAAGGTTTCAATTACTATTGGCACCAACGTAGTTTTGATCCCATTTCAAACAACGCTGTCTTTAATATTCACTACAAACCCGACGCAAAACCCAAAGTCGAAAACGTCTTCACTTACGACTGGAGAATGTGGTCGATTCCGGAACTTCGCGAGATGATGAACGAAGTTGGATTTCAGAAAACCTACGTTTACTGGGAGGGTACAACCCGCGCGGGCGAGGGTGACGGCAAATTTGCCCGAACCGAAACTGGTGAAGAGTGTCTCGCTTGGATCGCCTACATCGTAGGAACCAAGTAATGATGAAATGGTTCGTCTCCTTCATTGGCTTTCGGATGATCGCAACCGTATCGCTTCGCTCATTCCACTTCATGATTTGAGCTCTTCCATGGTGAACAGTGCTTTATATTCGAGGCCTGCCGCTTTGATCTTTTCAGTTTTTCCTTCGCTTCTGTCGATGACGCAAATCACTTTATTCACGATGCCACCAATTGAACGCAGGTCAGTTGCGCTCTCAACAATTTGACCTCCGGTCGTGATGACATCTTCAATCAGGGTAATATTTTTACCTTTGATGTTTGGGCCTTCCGCAAACTTTTGAGTGCCGTAGTCTTTTGCTTTCTTTCGAACGAAAGTGATCGGTAAGCCTGTTTTGAGTGCGAGGATCGTCGCGAGAGGGATACCTCCCATTTCGAGGGCACCTAAAAATTCTGTTTCGGTTGGTATGAGATGTTGCATCTGTTCTGCGATCTCACTGAGCAGAATGGGACTTGATTCAAACTGATACTTATCAAAATATTCATTCGAGATTTTTCCAGACCTAAGTTTGAATTCGCCGGTGAGATGAGCAACTTTAAAAATTTCACGACATAATTCTTTGCGGTTCATTTTGTTTCCTCTCGCGCTTGCCTTTCGATCGGTCTCTGTTTGTCCCTGTTCCTGATGTAATTAACTGGCATACATTCTGCTTTATGAACTGTATAGTGACCTCTTCAAGGATGAAAAGAGTATGCTTCAACAGATTTACAAACAGCTCACTCAATTCAAAAAGATGGATGTCGTTCACATGTCATACTTCTTTTTCGTTCTGCTGACACTCACTTTTGCAATGATTGCTCTCGTTCGGTCCTTGCCCACGAGCTAAAAAGCCGTCTGCCAAACGAGAGTTTTTCTTTTTCACAAAGAGACTGCGGCGCAGCACCCTAAGAACTCGTCTTTAAATCAATCGAAGGTTGTTTCTTGAGGTGACGCTCTGTGGGTTTTTTCTTTTCGGGAGGGTCTTCGTCATATTCTGAGCTCAGTAAGCTTAAGTTCTTATGGAGATCAAAAGGCTTCTTGAAGCTCTGTTCGTGCGATAAAAAATCAACGTAGAGTGGAGGTAAGTTTTGGAGTTTAGTCTCGAGTCTCAAAGAATTGAGGTCGACGGTTCGATCACTGAGAGTATGCATGCTTTGCTTTCGTTTGAGAGAAGAAAGCATGCGGTATTTATTGAGCTGAGAAATACGGAGCTCACTATTCTGAGAAACAAAATCAATCAAAAGTCGTGTCCGCTCAAGAGAGAATGCATAAATTTCTCTTTCGGCTCGTAATGCAGACTCTTCTTTACTCTGCATGCATTCTGTTTTTCGTTTTAAATAAAGACTCGTAATAATTTTTGCGATTTCTTTTTTATGGAGTGCAACTTCATCATCGCCGAATTTCCTTTTAAGTCTTCGCACCCAACGACCACTCGATCTGGCAGAGTCGCACTCGCCGATTTGCGTGCCCCAAGTTTGAATCGAATCTAAATATTTTTTTTGGAGACGCACCATCGTTCGGTCTTCATTAACCGGATCTAGATTCTGAGAGCGCAAATATCTCTGCCAACGTGAATACATTTCGGGATGTCCACGGCTTACCACATCCTCGATAAGTTTCAGTAAAGTATCGGTGTTCAGATTGGCATCGTCGAGACTAGGACCTTCGGATTTCAGTTCGGGGGGAGCGATTAGAATTTTTGGACTTCCGAGTTGAACTGAACCGAAAACGGATGTCTGCAGAAAGTTCAGCGCAATGAGAATTCCGAAGAATCGAATCACACAAATTCTTTCAGCGCTGCTTCAATCGTAAAACGCGAGACACGCTCGACATTTTCATTAACACTTGCCGAAATAATTCGGATGTTTGTTCCGTCGGGGCTTTCAATTATAGGAACTGGGCCAAAAGCAAAAATAAATTTGTAAGCATTATCTTTGAGAGATTGCTGAACAATCTCGTCACCGGCATACTTGCGAATGGCTCTGGTCCAGTCAACGACGCAAAAATAAAGGGCTTCGAGTTCATGTTTTTTCTGAGTCGCGGACGCAGCTTCAGAAATTTCTGCAGATACTTTTGCTGAAAAACGTTTGTTAAAATCTTTGACCGAATTCTGCAAATGTGTCTGAATTTCAGTGATCGTCGGAGTTTTTTTAAGCGAAAGATTAATCTGGCCAGAAGATAATTGATCAACGACCGAGTCTGCTTCATGAACCGTGATACCTGAAATTTCATCGACAAAAACGTAAGTCAGATCTTGAGCGGCATCTTCAGTTGCGCGATAATTTGCAATTAAGACTGATTTTTTTTCTGGTCCAGAACTAAATCCAATTAAATAGCCTTGAATATATTGACCAGATTTGAGGTAAATACTCACAACGGGTACTTTTTGGCCCTTGATGGCTGCCGCTTCTTGAAAAACTTCGGTGAGTCGATCGAGACTTGAAAGAACGCCCAGTTGGGGGATGCCTACCAGCTGCGTTATATTGAACATAATGGCCTCAAAGTTAAAGATTCTAGTCGTAATTATGAAGTGAATCGTTTGGTGGGGTCAAGCGCTCCGAAGCTTATTTTGTGACTTAAAGTCGTTCACGAAAAATAAGGCTGTGCAGGCCTATCGAATTTTGTTTCAATGAAAGGATGGTTCCCTTAGATCGCAAAAACTTAAAGATTGTTCAATTCAACCTCGAGAATTTCTTCGTTTACATGGATCACCCGATTCAAACGAGCTTGGACCAAATTTCTGAAACAGATTGGCAGAAGCAATCGATTTCGACTTTCGATAATAAATCGCTTCATGGTACTCGCGAAATTGCGAGATGTATTCGCGACATGAACGCTGATGTTTACGCGCTTTGTGAAGTCGGCGGAATTGAGTCGATTACGAACTTTGCCAAATATTTTCTGAACGAAGAGTACAAGGCTTTTTCAATCGAAGGAAATTCAGATCGTGGAATCGACCTTGCCTATCTGGTGAAATCGGATCTGCCGCTGAAGGTTGAGCTTCGAACTCATAAAGACCGCCCGATCGATTTTTTGTACCCACACGAACGTCAAAGTGTTTTGGGTGGATATTTGGATCCGAAGCATAGTTTGAAATTCTCTCGTGACGTATTAGAAATGAGACTTTTTCAAAAAGGCAAAGTAAACCCAGAGATCGTGATACTGAATGTTCATCTCAAATCACAACTCGATAAAGATAACATCGACCCGCTCGGAAAAGATCGTCGCAAAGCCGAACTCGAAAAACTCCTCATTATTTACGCAGAAATTTACGGAGAGTTTGAGAAAAAAGTGCCAGTTTTGATCGCCGGAGATTTCAACGGAATCGCTTCTAGTCAAACAACTGATGCCGAATTCATAAGTCTTCACAAAAAGACGGCACTGAAAGATGTGTTCGACATTGCAAATATTTCGGCTGAGAAGCGGGTCACTCAGCTTCAATTTGCCCCATCCGGAAAATGTTGGAAGAAACAGTTCGATTATATTTTTGTATCTCCGAATCTGATAGACCTGGTGATTGCCGAAGAAACTTTGGTCTATCGATTTAAAGATGAATTTGGAGTCGAAATGAATTTGCCTTCGACGCTGAATGAAAAAAGAAAGCTCGCGTCGGACCACTACCCAGTTATGACGTCAATCCGCACAGGCGTTGACATTCCAGATTCCGAATGATGAAGTTGAAGTGGTATTTATAACTTTTTAAAAAAGCAGGAAATGATGTCAAGCGAAGACGCACTCAAAGCAGAAATCGAAAAACTCAAAGCAGAAAACGAAAAATTAAAAAAGCCTTCTCGCGGAACTATTTCGATGAAAGTCAGCGAAAAGGGCGGACTCTCTGTTTATGGTCTCGGGCGTTTTCCGGTAACGCTTTATAAAGAGCAGTGGTCGAAACTTTTAGCCGTGAGTGATTCTATTTTAGAATTTATTGAAGCAAATAACGATCAACTTAAAACTAAAGAGTGAAATCAAAAGTTTCTAATAAAAAACGTATCGCGGTTCTCACTGCGGGCGGCGATGCGCCAGGCCTGAACGGAATTATCGAAGCAAGCTGCCGAAGCTTGCTGATGGCCGGTTACGAAATCATTGGCGTATGCGATGGCTTCGAAGGAATATTTGAAGGGCGAACGAAGCCTATCAATTTCGAAACTCTTCGAGGTCTTCATTCCCAAGCGGGAACTTATCTCGGCAGCTCCAACCGCGCGACCGTTCGAAAACGTGAAAAAGAATTTGTTCAAAAATATAAAGCACTCAACGTTCGCGGACTTCTCGTCGCGGGCGGCGACGGAACTTTCAACTCTCTCTCTCTCGTCGCAAAAGATATTCCTTTGATTGGAGTTCCTAAAACGATCGACAACGATTTATCGGGCACCGAAGTCACCTTTGGTTT
The DNA here is from genome assembly GCA_043746635.1 of Bdellovibrionales bacterium. Classification (GTDB taxonomy): domain Bacteria; phylum Bdellovibrionota; class Bdellovibrionia; order Bdellovibrionales; family JAMPXM01; genus JAYTQQ01. The sequence goes on from JAYTQQ010000191.1 coordinate 52,633, forward strand.
TGATACTGCATGCGCGGTGGTGAGTGATTCAGTTGACGCTCTTCGGGCAACGGCCGATGCGCACAAACGTGTGATCATCGTCGAAACCATGGGTCGAACTTCTGGCTGGATCGCTCTCGGCGGTGGACTCGCAGGTTACGCCGACGCGATTCTTATTCCTGAACGTCCTTACAATAAAAAGAAATTCTTAGAATTTTTGCGCCATCAACAAAATCGAGGCGCCCGCGGAATTCTCATCGTCGTCAGTGAAGGTGCTAAAGCCCAAGGCGAAAAAGCCCAAGTGGCATTCAAAGTAAAAGATAGTCCCGAAGCCGATCGTCTCGGTGGAATCGGACAGAGCCTCGCCCGTTGGATCGAAAAAGAAATCGCCTGGGAATCTCGTCATGTCGTGCTCGGTCATCTGCAGCGTGCACGACATCCGACAACGACAGATCGCTTTCTAACTCTCGCTATGGGGGTTGAAGTCGCACGCCTCGTGCAAAAAGATCAGTGGGGATACGCAGCCGTCTACCGCGAGGGCCGCGTAACCAAAGCACCGCTAGGCGATCTCATGAAGGCCGCAAGGCTTGTCGATCCAAATCATCGATGGGTGAAACTCGCCCAAGCATTACAAATTTTCATTTAGATCCTTTTCGGGCGTTGCTGGCGGAACGGACGGCACTCCCTTACGGAATGGACAAGGTATCGTATAGATCTTCTGTTTCGCTCAGCAAAGTTCGGCCCCGTACCGCAAAAGTTGAGTCGCGCTTAGAAGAAAATCCCGGACGCACGAGAACTTCAAAGCCCGAAGCTCTCAATGCGCGTTTCAAGACTCCGGTGCACGCATAAGTCGCGAATACGCAATCTGGTGCGCAAGCTTTTTTAAAAAACTCTACCAGAAATTCTTCGGTCCAAAGTTCGGGAGAAGACTTCGAACTGAAGGCATCAAACAAGACGCAAGAAAATTTCTCAGTGAAGGCCGTTTTATCTGTCAAAGTTTCACGAAGCTGCACGAGAGATAAATATTTTTTTACGTTGGCGACCGAGCAACCGACAAGCTCCGCCGAAGATTTCAACGTTTGATCGTAGACTTTTTGAAACTCCAAGGGAACGTCGTCATTTCGTACCCAGCTCGCAAAGTGATCCCGCAATCGCGAGTCGATCTCGAAACTTTCTGCCTGAAAATCTCGTAATAGAAGAGCTGAGAGCAAAATCTCGCAGTAGCCGAGGCCCAATCCTACAGAGAGGAATCGGGGAGCAAGCTCCCGCGTGATGACTTCACGAATTGCATAGCCGTAAATGTAGTTTGTCTCTGAAAAAGCACCACGTAAACTATGCATGCACTCAGAGACCGTACTCGACTCAGGGTCGATAAAACGCATGGTGAAGCTGTCATCGTCGGTGACTTCGAACAAATACCAATCATTCATAGACTTTTCATCAGAGTTGGGCGAAAGCATAAACCTATGGAATCCCTCACAAACACAGCCGGACGTCACAATATCGCTCTCGGTATAGAACCCGCCGATTGGGATGACAAGCCATTTTTTCCGGTGAGTGTGGCGTACAAAAAACAATTTGGGTCGAAAGTTTTTAAGATCCCGGTTTCAATCGCCGAAGACTGTCCGAACCGACGCGGAATTGGCGGCATGCAGACCTGTATTTTTTGTGACGAGTGGGGATCGTTTGCCTATCCAGAAAATTCTGAGCTCGCACTCCGCGAACAAATTGTCGCCCATCGCGCGAAAGTTGCGAAGCGTTTTAATACCGAAAAATTTATCGTTTATTTTCAGGCCTACACTTCTACATTTACGAAACTGACAGAACTCCGAATGGGTTTTGATATCGCGCTCGAGAGTCCTGATGTTGTGGGGCTCACCGTCGGTACACGGCCCGATTGTTTGTCTGAGGGAGTTCTCCGCACTTGGAAAGAGTACAGCGAAAAAACTTTCATGAGTGTCGAATTTGGAGTTCAAAGTTTCGACGACGACCAATTGATCTGGATGCGCAGAGGTCACACGGCTTCGCAGTCGATCAAGGCGATCGAGCGGGTGGCAGCCGCTAGATCGATCGACATCGGCATTCATTTGATTTTTGGATTCACTGGTGAAACCGACAAACAAATTATCGAAACGGCGAAGCTCTGCAATAAGCTTCCGATCAGCAACGTGAAGCTTCATAATTTACACATTTTAAAAAATACGCCGCTTGAAAATCTTTATATTGAGAAAAAATTTGTACCGCTCGAGAAGCTTGAATATGCTCACCGGGTGGGCCTTTTTCTTGATTATCTTTCTCCGAATATCGCAGTCCACCGATTGGTGGCTCTTGCTTCTCGTTGGGATGAACTCGTGGCTCCACCTTGGACACGCGATAAGATGCGCAGTTATCAAGAGATCTTAGATTACTTAAGAACAAATGGTCACATGCAGGGCAAAATGGTTCCCGAAAAAGCAGTCGACGCCGTTGAGCGAGCCGCTATCGGCATTCCGTCCATTAGACTTCTTTCATGACTTGTCGCGGTAAAAGCCTCGATAATGGCTCTAGCACAGTGCCTTCAATCCTTGTTCTCGAGCCATTCTCTTCATTTTTTCACGCGACAAGTCATGAAAGAAGTCTATTATAGGCCACCCTGAGTGACGTCTTTAGGCCTCTAAAATGTGTTTTTTTCCTAAGTCGCCATTTACCGGGAAGTCTCCGAAAATCCGTGTTATAAGCACCTATAACCAAGGAGAGCCTTTTTATGAATAAACTATTAATTGCGGTGGGTCTTATGATCACTTCTGTCGGCTTTTCAAAAGCACAAGCACAATCCGTTGATATGAAAGCAGCGCCGGTGTGTGTTTTTGAGCAAATCAAAGAAGCTTCTGGCGATACGGGACCTTATTTTGTGATTTCTTGCGGTAGCGATGTTGTGTTCACTCACAAGGTTTCTTCATACGCGCAAGTTCAAGATAAAAATGCTTACAATGCCTATATGCAAAAAGCTCTCGTCACTATGATGGGCGACGATAAGAGTATTTCTTGTGAGCAATCAGATTCAGAGATCGCTCTCGTTATTGTCTGCAAAAGATAGTTGCGAGTTCTTAAGGAATTTGAGAAAAGCCTGACATCAAAAGTGTCAGGCTTTTTTTATTTCAGGAAATCAAATCTTGGATCGTTCGAGCTCGTTAAGAGGCAAGAAATTTCTTGATTTCAGCAATTTTGGAAATCGTGTCGGAGTAACCAATCTCGACGAGTTTGGCACAAAATTCAGGTTCGAAGAGCAGATAGCTCGTAATTTCTGATGATTCGCGGCTTGAACCTAAACCGCCAAGGAGATAGCGAATGACCGGGGGCATTTGTTCGAACTGACCACTCGCGAGTAAACCTAAATCAACAGATGGCCTCAACCAAAATGTTTCAATTTTGCGAAGGCCAATAGAATGGTGTTTTGCATCGTCGACATTTGAAAGGGTGTGGTTCACGCGGTCGAGCCTTTCCATGTCGAGATCAATTGCGTCAAGGAGCAACGCATTCATAATGACACCGAGAACCCGCGCGATGGTAGGTTCGTAATCTATATCAATGGGAGGCGCTAGACTGTCAGGTCGTCTCACACTCACGACAAATATTTTTTCGGATCCTAAATGAATCGCGCTACTCACGGGCGCAGTATTTCTCACGCATCCATCTCCGAAAAATCGATTACCAATTTGCACCGGAGGAAAAAACAATGGAATTGCGCTCGACCCCATCACGTGATCAACCGTGAGTTGCGTTTGTTCTCCTCTGCGGCGAAAACGTCCCCACATGGGAAGGTTGCGGGCAGCTTGAACGAAGCTAATGCTTGTCGCACTTGCATAGTCCATCGCGGTCACAGAAAGAGATTCGAGATGTCCTTCTTCTAGATTCTGAGCGATTTTTTCGAGCGAGATATTTTCGCCAATGAGTTTTTTAAGAGGAGTCGTATTGAGTAGCGACCTGGCCATTTTTTTATTCGTGAAAGAACCAAAACTGGTATCGAGTACCCATTTTGCAGCAATTTTTCCGAGAGAGAATGCATCGGTCTTGTAAACATTTTCGGCATGGATATTCGACCAGAGATCGACGAGTTTTTCAGATGCAATACGTGGATTTTCCCAATGGGAACCGAGAAAACTTGCGCTAATCGCACCGGCGCTCGCACCGGTAATGACCGAAATTTTTCTTTGCTCGGACTCTAAGATTTCGGAAATCGCCTTCATAACTCCAGCTTGGTAGGCGCCGCGAGCCCCTCCACCTGACAGAACGATTCCTAATTTTTTACGTGGATCGGTCATACACTCTAGTGTTGATAATTCTCTACCGGAAGACAAGAACAAACCAGATTGCGATCTCCGTATGGATTATTCACGCGAGCGACTGTTGGCCAGAATTTATTTTCTCTTAACCACGCAAGCGGAAAACTTGCGGTCTCCCTGGTATAAGGTCGGTCCCACAGAGTACCCATCACATCTTGTTGTGTATGCGGTGCGCGCTTCAGTGGATTATTAAGCTTATCCATTTTACCATTTTCAATCATGCGAATTTCTTCGCGAATTTGAATCATGGCATCGCAGTAGCGATCGAGTTCAGTTTTTGATTCACTCTCGGTTGGTTCGAGCATAAGTGTTCCGGTCACGGGCCAAGACATCGTTGGCGCGTGAAATCCATAATCCATCAAACGTTTTGCAACGTCTTCGGCTTCGATGCCGAAAACTTTGAGTGGACGAAGATCGAGGATGCATTCGTGCGCAACAAAACCTTTTTTACCTTTATATAAAATCGGATAGTGCGGACGCAGACGTTCGGCCATGTAGTTAGCGTTTAAAATCGCAACTTGAGTTGCCTTTCTCAATCCCTCAGCGCCCATCATTTTAATGTAGGCCCAAGAGATACACAGAATCGAACTACTTCCGAACGGAGCACTCGACACTCTTTGCGCGAGAGGTTTTAGAGCGTGATAATTTTTGGTTGTCGTCGGCAAAAATTCAACGAGATGTTGTCTCACGCCGATCGGGCCGACGCCGGGGCCGCCTCCTCCGTGTGGAATACAAAAGGTTTTATGCAAATTCAAATGACAGACATCTGGACCAAATTCGCCGGGTCGGCAGAGGCCCACGAGCGCATTGAAGTTTGCGCCGTCCATGTAGACTTGTCCGCCGTTTTTGTGAATGGTATCGCAAATGTCTTTGATGCCTTCTTCGAAAACTCCGTGAGTCGAAGGATAGGTAATCATAAGTGCAGCTAGATTTTTCGAGTGCTCCTCAGCTTTTGAAGTAAGATCTGCAACGTCTACGTTTCCGTCGTTGTCGCAAGCGACGATGACGACCTGCATGCCGGCCATGACGGCACTCGCAGGATTTGTTCCGTGAGCGGAACTTGGAATCAAGCAAATATTGCGGTGAGTATCACCCCGGCCTAAATGGTATTTACGAATCGCTAAGAGTCCCGCGTACTCACCTTGGGAGCCCGCATTCGGTTGAATGCTGACACCTGCAAATCCCGTGATTTCGATGAGCATCTTTTCGAGTTCTCCGATGAGCCCTTGGTAACCAAGCGTTTGGTCAGAGGGCGCAAACGGATGCATGTTTGAAAACTCGGGCCACGTCACCGGAATCATCTCGGCCGTGGCATTCAATTTCATCGTGCAACTCCCTAGCGGAATCATCGAATGAGCGAGAGACAGATCCTTACCTTGAAGTTTAAAGATGTAACGAAGCATTTCTGTTTCAGAATGATACAAATTAAATACCGGATGCGTGAGGAAGCTTGATTTACGCATCAATTTCTCAGGAATTTGATCTAAAGTCTTGGCTTCGACCTCGCTAAAGTGAAGCTTCGTCGCAACACTCTTGGCGCTGGCCATGACTTTCCAGAGTTTTTCGAGTTGTTGCGGAGTCGTCGTTTCGTCGAAGCTTAAGCCGAAAAGGGTTTTATCGCCAAATGCGGCGCCAAAATCCCACCTGAGATTAAACTGGTTCTGGTCGCTCAACGATTTTAATTTTGCGGCGGTCGCCGCGTCGATTTCAAACGTTAAGGTATCAAAATAAGAATGATTGAGAAGCTTAAAGCCAAGGGTTTTCATTCCCCCCGCGAAAGTCGCCGTCAAACGATGAGTTCTGCGTGCGATCTTCGTAATTCCCTCAGGGCCGTGATAAACGGCGTACATTCCAGCGATGACCGCCAGTAAAACCTGCGCCGTACAAATATTGCTCGTCGCTTTTTCACGACGAATATGTTGCTCACGAGTCTGGAGTGCCAGTCGCATCGCCGGGTTATTGTTCGCGTCGATAGAAACACCAATGATTCTTCCGGGCATAGAGCGTTTCAATTCATCTTTCGTGGCGAGGTAGGCCGCGTGAGGCCCACCAAATCCCATTGGGACTCCAAATCTCTGAGTCGACCCAACTGCGACGTCGACGCCCAATTCTCCCGGAGGAGTGAGAAGACTGAGTGCTAAAATATCACAAGCAGCGATGACCGCGATTTTTTGGTCATGAGCTTTTTTAATAAAGTCGGCATAATTAAAGATTTCGCCGCTCGAAGAAGGATACTGAATCAAGCAAGAGAAAAACTTTTCTGAAAAATCGAATTTTTCAAAATCCCCGATAACGACTTCAATGCCGAGGGCTTCGCAACGAGTTTGAAGAACTTCGAGAGTTTGCGGATGACAGTCATGAGAGGCGAAAATGCTTTTCGCGGTTTTCTTAGGCGAATGGGAGTAACAAAGGTGCATCGCTTCGGCGGCGGCAGTGCCTTCATCAAGAAGTGAAGCATTCGCCATGGGCAAGCCGGTCAGATCAATGACCATACTTTGAAAATTAAGCAGTGCTTCGAGTCGGCCTTGAGAAATTTCGGCCTGGTAAGGCGTGTAAGCCGTATACCAACCTGGATTCTCTAAAATATTTCGTAAGATCACGAGAGGCGTCAGCGTGCCATAGTAACCTGCTCCGATATAAGATTGGTAAACCTTATTTTGAGAAGCGTAGGCCCTCGCTTCGACAAGCATTTCTTGCTCGCTCATCGCAGGTTTTAGATCCAGAGATTTTTGGCTGAGAATTCTTTGTGGAACCGTTTTTTCGACGAGTTCATCCAGAGACTTCAGACTGAGAATTTTGAGCTCAGCCGTGATATCTTTAGAATTCGGTCCAATATGTCTATGTATAAATTCGTCGTGCGACTCTAATTTCGAAAAATTCATTTTTTCAGACATCGCTTATGCCCCTTTTTATAATGTAGCTGCTTTCTTAGGCGAAGCTTTCTTAGAAGCTTTTTTGCGAGCGGGTTTCTTTTTACCAAGTCTCATTGAGCTCATCTTTGCTTGAGTCTCTGCAGAAGCCTTGCGGAGGATCACAACGAGTTTGTTTACTTCTGAGCCAATTTGTTTTTCAGCACGAATGACGGCTTTACGAATCTCTTGAAAACGCTTTTCGAGAGTTTTCATCTTTGCTTTCGCCTGTGGAGTTAAATGTTCGTTCAAATCGTAATTTTTGATTTCATTTGCGAGTCTGTGGAGTTCCTTTTTGAGATAATCAACATCGGTTAACTTCACGAGCTCTTCTTTCACTTTTTTAAGATTGAGTTCTGTTTTCATGAGTTCTCCTTCAAGGGGATGTGGGGGGATTGAAAAATCTTATTTTGATACACTCTTCGTACCATTTGTAGCGCCTCAATGGCAATCCAAACTCATTAAATGTGCGCTGACCCAATCGAGTTTGCGTAGGCAGCTCCCGGCCATAAAGTAATGAGTCTATGGCCCCGTGCCAAATTTGTGCAATTCGTAAATAAGTTGAGCATCCGTCAAAATCTCAGGCAACAGACCCAACCTTGGCGCAAAATAGGCCCTCGCCACGTGGCTCCTCCATTGCAATTTAAGCTTCTGAACGATTGAAGTATAAATGTTTGGTTCTGATACAATGGGGGATTTTATGAAGACTGGGAAACAAACCCACCGGGCCCGAAAAATAGTGATCGGTTGTCTTGCACTCTCGGCAGCGGCCCTTACCTTGGGTGGGGCGTCCACTCAGACCCAATTCTTGCGTACACTTTTTTACGTATCAAGTGGTCAAGCGAATCGAGCGGTTGCGAGCACAGCCAACACGTCGACATCAGCGATTTCTGCGGCAAGGGCTCGCGCTTTAGTCTTATATGCCGGCATCACCG
>JAYTQQ010000192.1:0-4234 GCA_043746635.1 Bdellovibrionales bacterium
TCTCGTTCTCATTCAGAAATAAAGAAAACCGAAATTCGAAAGCTCCCCGGATGACAAAAACCAAATCTTCATCAACACGCTAAGGGGCCAGTTTAAAAAGCGAACATTATGGAGACTAGTACCAAAAGCGAATCTCCAGGGCCGAAACGGTACTCAAAATCACTTCGGACCGAAGCCGGCCCGGCTATTTTTGCTTCGGCGCCGCCGCCCACTTGCCAACCGCCGCTGCTGACGTTCGTTGCGTTCGCTTTTCGGTAAGCGTCGGCATGAATGCCGACTAAGGCATGCACCGGAATCACGTCACCCGGAATATCCATACGGTAATTCACTAAAAAAGATTGGTACGAAACCCCGCCACCGTTAGCGAGCCAGCCTTCAGCTTCGAAATCTCCAAGTTTGGTATCCGAGCCAAGTCTCAGTCCTGCCACTTGCAGAATTTCTTTTACGCCCGCGATCGCTGAGGGCAAAAAAGGACCCGCGATGATTCCGACGCGAGAATTAGCATTTTTATTTGACGTATCTTGCGCTAAGCTTTGGGCAGAGTACAAGGCGATGAGTGCCGCGAAAAAATATCTCATATTTTTATATTAGTTTTTAATTTGAGAAAGAAGAAGCGAAATGACAGAAAAAAATCCGTGGAAAACTCTCTCGAGCAAAATCGTTTATGAAACTCCCTGGATTCGCGTTGTCGAACATAACTGCCTCAACCCACAACAAAAGCCAGCCAACTACGGTGTCGTCGAGTTTAAAAATACCGCAATCGGAATTTTAGCCGTTGACGAAGATCAGAAAATTTATTTGGTCGGGCAGTGGCGCTATCCTTTGAATCAATACTCTTGGGAACTTCCTGAGGGTGGAGGGCGCACAGGCTTTGATCCACTCGAAGAGGCTAAACGTGAACTTCAAGAAGAGACTGGTGTCACTGCAAAGTCTTGGACGAAGCTTTTTGAGATGCACCTTTCAAATTCGATGACGAACGAACACTCGATCGTCTACCTCGCAAGAGATCTAGAGGTCGGGGAGCCTGCACCCGAAGAGACTGAAGTTTTAAAGATTAAAAAAGTATCTATCAATGAAGCTTACGAGATGGTGGTGAGCGGTGAAATCACCGACTCCATGAGCGTTGCGGCCATTCAAAGATTGTATATTGATCAAATCACGTCGAGTTATTAAGAGTTGCTAACTTTCTAATCCGTGAAAAGGCTAATCCAAACGCCACGGTAAAACCCGATGCCAACTTTGCGAAAAGATTTTCCGAGAAATTTTTTGCGTGGATTGGGATTTGATAACGAACTGCGAATCACATCGTGAGCTTCACTTAAGCCGGCCGTTGAAATATGAAAGCCGAGAGTGCCGACTTCGATTCCGGCATCTCTGATTTTTTCGAGAAGAGTCGTTTGATCGATATCAGGCGAATCTTCATCTTTGCTTTCGTAGACAAGCTTCGCTTCATCTTGAGCAATTTCGTCTAAATCTGAATCGAGTTTTAAGGTACGAAAAAGATGCCACTCACGAATCGAATTGGTGAGCTTACAAAAATCTTCTCGTTTGAGTTTGAGATCTTGGTCGACTGCGGCTGCCGATTCAGGATCTGATTCTGAGCAGAGAGTCGAATTAGAAATCTCGGGTGGAGTCGAATTCAGTGGCGCCTTACGTCCCGCATGAGCCGGAGAACTAAACAGTGCCATTGCAACGAAGAGACTTGTAACAGAAGTGATAAGCTTTAGTATCATGTCGTAGTTTTATTTCGGGCCAGACCGAGACTCAAGGCGCATGCCAGCATTATAAGTTCAATAAGACTATAGTCGAGATGACAAGGCTAAAGACCTTTTAATTGATCATGAATATTTTGTCTCACGAGTCTCATCATCGGTAACACTAGTGCCGCAACTGTTGCGACAATCGCGATCACCCATATCGGCCAACTTTGGAGGAACGAAGAATCCATCCACTCGAGACGGGGAATTGAATTTCCTAAAAGATTTTTTACAAACGGAAATCCGATGAGATCAAAAAAAGCACCCATGACAGTCGCGCTCGCTCCGAGCAAGAGGCCCTCGAAAAAAAGCCACGCAGAAATTTCACGGCGAGTGAAACCAATCGCTCGCACGACCGCAATTTGTACGTTCATCGCTTCAAATCGCGTCGTCATCATTGCGGTAACACTGAGGCCACCGAGTAGCATCACGAGTGCCGAAATTAAAAATCCAATTTCACGTCCCGTGCCTGTTAGTTTTTGAAGATGTGACTTTTCGTCCTCGACCCACGCCACTTGGCCGACGGTTCTCTTATTAATGAGAGACTCAAGTTGATTGCGACCTTTCGGATCGATCGAGATAAGAAAATAATTCAGAACCTGATTTTGCCAGATCGTTGAGTCACCTAAATTGACCTGCGATAACACACTTTGGGCAAATTTGTAATCAACGTAAGCAGCGTAATCCCAAGCAGAATGAGTGGGCGCGAGCACTCCGCTAATTTCAAAACTGAGAGGAGGGCCCTGCAGAGAATCTTTCGATCCCGTCCAGAGTGAGATTTTCACTGGTGACCCGACCGTCAGGGATCTCGCTTCAGCCAAGGCCGAGCCGATCACGAGACTCGTTGGTTTTGTCCATAGGCTGCCGCTCGAAAATCCGAGTTTAATATGATTGTGATCAAAAAACGAGGCGTTCGTGCCGACCACGCGGTAGTTGCCAAGCTTTGCAAAATATAAGTAGGGAATCACCGCTTTGATGTAGCTTGGTTCGGAACTTGCGCCATCTTCGAATCTAACTTTTTCTTGAGCCTCGAGGCTATCGAATAATTTTTGCGGCAAAAATCCTGGGTAGTCGCCTTCGAGGTTGAGCGCGCCTAACAAAATATCGATGCCGCCAGACTTTGCTCCAACGATAGCGTCGCTGCCACCCGCGATCGTCGAAAATCTTTCACTCGTCAAAAGATAAAGTCTCAGTAAGACGCCACTCGTCGCAACCGAAATCGCGATTGATAAAAGTGCGATGAAGCTCGAAAGCTTTCGGCGGGTCAGACTTAAATAGGCGAGTCGAAAGGGTGACACTAGGGCACCCAATCCATAATGGACTGAACGCGCGAAAAACTTTTTTGAATACGTTCATCGTGACTGACGACGACGAGGCTCGCATTTTGCGAAGCCTTCAACAGCGCGTTCATGCAGAGATCTGCATTTTTCTGATCGAGAGACGAAGTGGGTTCATCGGCCAAAATCACTTCAGGCTTTTGCGCAAGGGCGCGGGCGATCGCGAGTCTTTGTTGCTCGCCGAGACTCATGACAGCGGCAAGGTCTCTGGCGCGCTTTGAGAGGCCGACGCTTTCGAGGGCGTCATCAGCACGTTTATTCTTCTCATTCGTACTTAAGGAGTGGCCAAGAGCTAGAAAAATATTTTCGCGAAGGCTCAAGTGATCAAGTAAATTGAGGCGCTGAAAAATAATTGCAAATTTTTGTTTACGAATTTGGCTTCTTTGTTGATCGGTAAGAGAGCTCACTAAGCTCTGGTCCCAGTTTAAAGATCCCTCTGAAGCCTGCATGAGGCCCGCCATGAAGTGAAGGAGACTACTCTTGCCGGTACCGCTAGGGCCTTTAATCAGAATTTTTTGATTCGCCTCAATCTTGAATTCATCAATCTTTAGCAATAGGCGCTCGCCACGATTCTCGATTGGGACTTTCAGCTTCACTTTTTTAAGTTCGATGAACATGAGTTAGATGATAAGCGAAATACCCGATTTGTCCTCAATTTAAAGAAGTCTTTTATGAGTTGCATTATTTATTGTATTTGCCGAGGTCTTGCGATTTAAGAAGTTCATGAAAGCATATTTTTGCGTGAGCCTTCTTATTTTCGGTTTTTCACTTCCATCGTGGGCTTTGAAACCTGCCGATGAAGAAAAATCATCGAATGAATCAACCGCCGAATGTACGGTTGATGGGCATGGACCTTACGATTTGAAATATTCGAAATGTATGCAGCTTGGATCCGATCAAGCCCACACGAACTGTGTCCTCAATGAAAAAGATTCGAAGGTCGAAGTGCAATTTTCTGCTGCAAAAAATAAGAAGACCGCCTTTTGTATCGCCAGACCCAAAGCCGGCAGCGAAGATTGCTTCGAAGCCAAATGCACACCGCCCAACGACACTCCTCAGCATTAGTCAATTTTTGCACGATACTTCTTTGACCTCCTCCGGTTTCCACGTCTATTCTTTCCGAGATTATAAGTTTAAACC
>JAYTQQ010000193.1:0-7294 GCA_043746635.1 Bdellovibrionales bacterium
GGCCAAGCCATTGCGAAGAGCCTTGCGGCCGAGGGAGCTCAAGTGGCGATAGCGTCTCGAAGTAAAGAGAAGCTTGAAAAATCGCTAGAGGTTACTGGCGCGCAAAAGTATTTTAAAGCGGATCTTAGCAAATCAAAAGAAGGTGCTCAAGCTGTAGAACAAACTCTCAAAGAATGGGGCACGCTCGATATCCTGGTCATCAATACCGGCGGACCAAAGCGCGGCAACTTCAATGACGTTAGCCTTGGTGATTGGTCAGATGCTTACCAAACTCTTTGGGGGAGCACGATTGAAACGATTCAAGCGGCTCTTCCATCGATGAAACAAAATAAATGGGGACGCATTCTACTCGTCACATCATTTGCCGCACGTGAACCTATGTCGGGACTCATCATTTCAAACGCCTACCGTGCAGGTCTTCTCGGAATGGCAAAATCTCTCAGCAATGAAGTCGCCCCATTCGGAATTACGGTGAATGCACTCCTTCCGGGTTATACGAGAACGGCAAGGGTTCTCGAACTGGGAGTTCCTGAAGAAAAAGTCGCGATGAATATTCCGGCGAGGAGATACGGAGATCCCGAAGAATTCGCGTCTCTCGCAACATACCTCAGCGGAGCTTCTGCCGCGTATATCACCGGCCAAGCGATTGCGGTGGATGGCGGATTTCTTCGCGGTTACTAACTTTTCTCGAAGTACTCTTCAGCCTAAATTGCAAAGCTGGTACTTCCAACTCTTCTATAATCGCCTGGCTCGCGCGACGGAATTTCTGCGAATCGGCGAATCATACGAACTAAGATTGAAAACCCATTCTTTTCTTGATCGAATCCGGTAACTCCGGCAGTTCCGAACGCGGAATAAAAAATGTAGCCAAATTAAAAAGGTCCGCGAAGATACGGTGACGTTCGGTCGCGGCCTTTAAATATTTATGGCCGCTTGAACCACCCGTACCAATTTTAGATCCGAGCATTCGCTGCGCCATCAAAGCGTGGCGGTAGCGCCACATGGTCATGCGTTCATCAAGATCCGCTAATTGAAACAGAACTTGATAAGGCAAATGTAAGACAGGCTCGTCGCGGTAGAGACTCACGAGAAGAGCCGCGTGAATGCCCCTGAATGAAAGTCGGTAGTGACCCTCATCTCTTAGTTTTTGAAATTCAGATTCATCGAAGAGAGCGTGAAATTGTTTGCCGGCTTCGTCGATGTTCGTCAAATTTTTCGCACGGTCCTCAAGAGAAAGCATTGGATTATGGCGAACCGTTTCGCGATCGCGCTCGTACATTTTATTGACGGCATCTTTGTAAAGATCCCAGAACTTAAAGTTTTTATCTTCCAAAAATGGAGTTCGCGACAACCACTTATCAACTAAGTCAAAAAGTGATGGAGTTTTCTCGGCGTCGAGCATGATTTGCGCTTCTGGCTTTGCGACATAGCTATGATAAGGCTGCGAATTGAACGCGTGGCGATTTTCTGCTTTGAGACCTAATTTAGTTTCAAGCAGACGAAACTGCAGACTCTGAAAACCGCTCGCCGGATAAAGCATATCTCTAAAATCTAAAAAATCGAGCGGAGTCATTGTTTCAAGAACCGTCACCTGATCAATGAGGAGACGCATGATTTCATTTACTCGTGCCAGACGATGAGCGACCGTGCTGAGTAATCTTTCTTCAATCTTGTCGTGAGAAAAAATCGCAAGGGTTGAGTCAAGTTCAAACAACATCTGTTTAAACCAAAGTTCGTATGTTTGGTGGACCGTAATAAATAAAAGTTCATCGTGGGCAGGCTTGCCGAGTTCGACAGAACGTAAGTTTTGCTGACCAAGAAGTTCATTGATCTTAAGATAATCGCTATAATTTACCGGTGAATACTTCAATGAACTTCTCCTTCTTACTTGCTTAAAATTCTGAACCAGATGATCGCATGAGGCCAAAGCTGTCAAGCGTCGATCCCACTCATTACTCCTCCGAAAGCAAATAAGTTAAAACTGACATCGCGGCGGCACCTAAGTGAAGTTCTCTCTTGTTGACGGCATCCATCGTGTCAGTTTCGGCATGGTGATAATCAAAATACCTCGCCGAATCAGGATAAAAACCGAACTGCAGAGTTCCAGACGGGTGAAGCGGTTCAATGTCCGTTCCGCCCTCGCCCGTTTTAATAAGGTCTGCATTGAGCGGTGCGAGATAATCCTTCCATGCGGTGAGTTTTTGAATCGCCTTGTCGTCGCTCGTTTCAAAACCTCTCGGAGTGAATCCGCCACGGTCTGACTCGATGGCGGCTACATGATTTTCTTTTTTGAATGAAGCTTGTTTCGCGTATTCCTCCCCGCCGAATCCACCAAATTCTTCGGCCATAAATAAGACGACTCTTAAAGTTCGTTTTGGTTTTATGTTTAAGGCTTTCATCGCTCTTAAAACTTCGATACTCTGAACGACCCCAGCTCCGTCATCTTGCGCTCCGGGACCGAGATCCCAACTGTCGAGGTGTCCGCCGACGACGATGATTTCTTGTGGTAGAGTGCTGCCGGTGAGTTCTCCGATGACATTATATGATTTTACGTTTTCGAAAGGCTTGGCACTTAAAGTGAGTTTGAGACGAATTTTTTTTGTTTTGAGAAGCGCTGAAAGTTTGTCGGCGTCAGCCGTCGCGATCGTCGCCGCAGGAATTTTATGGGCGGCATCTTTGTAGCTCATTGCACCTGCATGCGGATGCAGATCGTGATTCATCGTCATCGAACGAACCAATACTCCGACGGCACCAAATTTAGAAGTGACGAAAGCTCCCTGTGTTCGTTGTCTCACGGCTTTTCCGTATGCTTCGAAAGTATCGAGTACCGTGTCGTCAAATGCTCCATTAAAGAAAACAATTTTACCTGCGAGGGCTGGGCCTTTCAAAGTTGCATCATCAAGGCTTGAAACTTCGACTACTTCGGCTTCGATCCCCCTAGGGTCAGTTCCAATACTCGTTCCGAGCGCGGCGATTTTAAAACTTCCAGCCGCGCCAGAGGTCAGAACCGCTTCTGCTTTTTTGCCGCGTTCCCAATGAGGAACCACTACTTCTTGCAACCATACTTTGTCAAAGTGATAAGAATCTAATTTGGCCTTAGCCCATTCTACCGCGTGGGCTGCACCAGGAGAGCCGCTGAGACGTGAACCACCCGCCACGAGCTCTTTTAAATTTACGTAAGCTTCGCCATTTTTTAAAATTTCTCTTGTGAGATTCTTGGTCATTTCTTTTTTTACGAGGCTATGTACAAGAGTCTTTTCAGGGTGAGCGCAGTTAGATAAGAATAATAAAACGAAGAGAGCTTTTTTTAAATTTTTCATATAAAATCGAGACTAAATGAAGATCCGCACCTTGGTCAAACCAAACTCTAAACAAGAGAGCGTCGAACTGCAAGACGGCGTTTACTTAATTAAAATCAATGCGCCTCCCGCTGAAGGAAAAGCAAACGGGCGTGTCATAGAACTTTTCTCGAAATACTTCAAAAAGTCGAAATCCTCATTTGAGATTGTAGCTGTACACAAAACTAGAAAGAAAACCATCGAAGTTTCTTAGGAACGGAGCTATGAGAGGCGAAAGTCTTTGGACACAACATAAAATTCATTGTGGTTTCGCAACTTTTCAGCCTAGACTCGGCCTTTTAAGCAACTCAATAAAAAATTGGAGACCCGTGAAAATCATATCTTCAGTTCTAAGCCTTTTCATATGCACCCTCAGCGCCCATGCCGGAGACTTCGAATATCGCGGCTACATGAGGACTCCAACAGGAAGCAATGCCGAAGGCGGAAAGCAAATTCAGATCGTGAATCCTGGTTCGGAGGGAAATGAATTTCGTCTCGGAAACGAAGTCGCATACGGCGAGGCCTACTTTACCGAGCAGTTTTTAAAACGCGCTCAGCCCACGGATGCTTTCTTCAATGCGAATTTAACTTTTGGCTATGCTCCTTCAATGAACTCTCAGTATTCTGATACGACAACTACGGGCGACTTTATTCAGATTCTCGAAGCTTACGCAAAAGGTGGCAATCTCGACGATCTCAAAATGTCTTTTTGGGCAGGGAAAAGATTTTACCGCGACGTCGACGTTCACATGGACGACTTTTTCTATTTTGCAAATATGAGTGGCGATGGTGGCGGTGTCGAAGACATCCCCGTCGGAAACGGAACTCTCGCCGTTGCGGTTTTACAATACACCGATGATCGTACGCTTACAAAAACGACAAGCGGTAATCCTGCTAAGCACGCCATCGACGTGCGCTGGACAGACATTGTTCTTTCTGATAATAACCATCTTCATCTTTGGGCCGCAGCTGCCTATACCGGACCAGGCACGGGCACCGCAACGACGATCACACCACCGGCGACGGTTGGAGCTTTGATTAATTACCAAGCAAGCAACGGCGAAGCGATCGGCGCACGCTGGAGACACAAAATGATTCAAGGCGATAACGATTTCGCAGTCATGTACGGAACCGGCGTGATGGAATCACTCACTCTCGACAGCACGGCGATTGCTGCCGACGACTCCGTTAAAAATCGCAAGCGACTTCGCATCGTCGAAAATTATTCGAAAGAAATCAGTGATCGATGGGCGATCGAAGCGGCGGCGGTTTACGAAGCGGCCGATTCAGGTATGTCGACAAATAGCAAAAGTAATTGGACGAGCATTGGTGCACGTCCGATGTATTATATCTCAGAACATTTTCGGATTCAGGCCGAAGCTGGATACTCGATCGTTAATAACCAAGCAGAAGTCGACATGCACGGAAACGGCTTTGGGCAAAGGACCCTCGAGCGCCTCACTATTTCTCCTGAAGTGGCCTTCGGTAAAGGTTATTACGCGAGACCCGTTGTAAGGTTTTACGTGACCGCCACTCACTGGAATGATGCCAATAAAAATCCAAATAATTCAGGTTCACTCATCGGAACATTGAATGGGCAAAGCACCGATCCGATTTATTCTCTCAATAACAAGAACGACGAAATGCAAACAGGGTTTGAAGCAGAAGTTTGGTTTTAATGCCCCGTGAATTATCGAGAGATTTGAGTTTTTTTAGCCGCAAGTTCTTGCTTATGCCGATTCGTATTACGCTCGATCATGTCAAAATAATCTTTGCAGGATTTTCGGTCGCAGCACTCCAAAACTTGCTTTGAATTATCTCTCACGAGATGGGTCGCGTTTCGGGCCCACTTAAATGCATCAATGGGAATGTTTCTAGGGTCTTTATCCCAGGGGCCAAGTTGTTGTTTCCAAAAATAGAGTCTTTCGGACGCAACTCGCGTCATATCATAATAGTCGCAGTTCTTGGGTCCGTAACAATGCTTAAGCCTTTGGTCTTGAGGCTGTAAAGGCATCACAATTTCTTCGGCCTCATCTGTCTGAACTGATGAATAGCGCCGGATCAAACCCTTCGACGAATAACTTAAAGCTTGTTTAGTTATATTATTTTCTCGGTCTCTCGTCTCGACGTCGACTTTTGTTTCGGTGCCGTTCTTTGAACAGCTCAGGCCAACCACACTAGGTGAAACAAAATTTAGAAATATATCGAGACCTCGGTCTCCACGAATTGATGTTTGTTTTTCAAGCGGCAGTTGAAAGAACCGATCGAGACAAAGCTGAAAATCTTTTTGCTTTGCCAAACTTTCTAGAGATGAATTCGCCGGAGCATGAGTCAGAGCCTCGCACGATTCTCGAAACTGTCCACACGTGATCGTTTGGCAATTACTTATGCCATCCGTTTGGATCAGGCCCTCAAGTGTTGAGCGCCAAGTAGCTTCGTCAGGATTGATCACGTATTTAATACCCTCGATGACGACGGCGGCGTAAGCACTTTTTTTGAGACCGTCTAAAGCCATTAAAAGCTTACCAACTTTAGGAACTTGAAATGCAATCTTCGGATCTGGAATGAGCGCTTTCGCTTTGACATCGAAACTCTTATTAATTCGAGCCGTCTGACTGCCCTGTGGCGTACCCGATGCAGTTGGCTTCAGAAAATCTTCAGCTTGAGAGAACTTCGATGCATCACGAAGAGGATCTTTTTGTTCAAGAAATTGAGCAAACTTTTTTTCGAGCTCGTTGTTCTCTTTTGAGCCACTCTCTTTTGCCACGATGTCGAGCCACTCACTCGGAGGTTTAAGTTTACTCGTACCGCCGTTCATTTCGAGTTGGCGAGATTTATAGGTGTCGTAATAATCAAGTACCGAAACAAACTTGTCATGAAGCGTTCTCCACTCAGGATCAGAGCTGAGAGACTTGAGGGTTGAGTCCATGTGGAGTTTATCTGCGACATTAATATCATCAACGGCACCCTTCATCAGATAGGCAAGACGCTCTCGATAAGGCGACGGAATTTCTTTTGGAATATTACGGTAGTAAATCCCTTCGGTGCGGGCCAAAATTTTTGCGGCATTTTTTGTTTCGTCCGACGCTTTTTTTGCGTCATGCTGAAGGGCCGCTGCTACCGTTTTCGGAAGATCCTTCATCAGAGGTTTAAACTCAGGAAATTTGTTTAAAAAATCAGGATCTTTATTAAGTTTCATGATGAGTTCTGAAAGCCTCAGGCGATGCGCGGACTGCCTTGCGGCAAACAAATTTTCAAGTTGGGTGGGAGTCAAAGTTTGGCTTCCGACAGGATATTGATTTAAAATATCTTCAACTTCTTGGAGAGAAGCAGGATTACTTTTAAAAACAAAAATTTCGGACGTTGCAAAGGACGTAACAGAAATAAAAACAAAACTCACAAATATGAGGAACTTGAGAAGTGTTTTATTTTGAGACGCTTGAAAGCTCATCGAATGAAGTTCCCCCACTTAGCTTCTAGCAAACGGGAGACCTACCGAGCGGCGTCTGATTCGCGCTGACTGAAAACACTTTAGACATCTACTGCATACAATTGATAGCGAAAACCTTGCCTCGTAGCTGGAGTTGCGCCTGCGAAGCTCACCGTCAGATTTGTTGCGTTGATCGTACTGACACTAAAGTAAGTCGAAGGGACTGGTGGTATTTGTATAAGTATCAAGTTGAGATGCTAAATAAATATCATTTTGATTCAAAAAATACTTAAAATTTTTCAGCCTTTTTTCAGTCTAGGTCCCAGCTATTTCTGCCGATAACTCATACGATGACACGTTATCTGATGATTCTCACAATACTATTAAGTGCTGTACTTTCGGCTGAGGGCGCCTATGCAGCCAATGCCTCTTCCCAAAGCTTTAGCTTAGACGGCCAACTGTTTCACGTTGGTACAACGACTCCGCTGATAGAGGTCGGAATAAAATTAAATCTTCAAATTCTAGA
>JAYTQQ010000194.1:0-2288 GCA_043746635.1 Bdellovibrionales bacterium
GTTTTCCGAAAGCGATTACTGGCCCAGAACTTATGGCGGATTTCAGAGCTCAAGCCGAAAGATTCGGAACAAGATTTATCACGCGAAACGTAACGAAAGTCGATTTTTCGGCAAGACCTTTTAAAGTCTGGGTCGGCAAAGATCTTCATCAAGCCGACACCGTAATAATTTCTACAGGTGCGAGCGCAAAATATCTTGGAATAGAGTCTGAGAAGAAATTTATGTCAAAAGGTGTTTCAGCTTGCGCAACTTGTGACGGAGCGTTTTTTAAGAACGTTGAAGTCGCAGTTGTCGGAGGCGGCGACACCGCGATGGAGGAGGCAAATTTTCTCACTCGCTTCGCTTCAAAGGTTTATATTATCCATCGTCGAGATTCATTTCGAGCCTCAAAGATTATGGTTGATCGCGCTCTCAAAAATCCAAAAATTGAACCCATCTGGGATTCTGAAGTAACTGAAGTTCTCGGAACTCAATTTGTCGAGAGTCTTCGTATCCGAAATCTCAAAACCGGAAAAGAAGAAGTTAAGCCCATGGGCGGAATGTTCGTTGCTATCGGACATAAACCCAACACCGATTTGTTTAAAGAATTTATCCACATGAATGAGACTGGTTATTTAAAAACCAAACCAGATTCGAGTTATACCAACGTTGATGGTGTTTTCGCCTGTGGAGACTGCAAAGATCACGTCTACCGACAAGCAATAACTGCCGCGGGATCAGGATGTATGGCCGCAATTGATGCCGAACGATGGCTCGAAGCAAACGGAGAATAAATGTCTAAACTCAACACCAGAGATCTCGTCGCAAAAATTGAACGACTCGCAAAAGAAAAAATGCGACAAGAAGATATCGTACCTCTTAAAGATTTTCGCGATCTCAAACAAAAGCAAAATCAAAAGTGTATTTTAGTCATCGAAGACGATGAGACAATGCGCTCTGCACTCAAGCGAATATTTGAATCTGAAAATTACCGCGTGAAGACGGCAGCTGATGGCACACAACTGTCAACAGTTCTCGATGATTCGCCAATAGATCTGATTGTTCTTGATATTGGTCTGCCATGGATTAACGGCATTGAGCTCGCAAAACTTTTAAAAGAGCACGAGTACTTAAAAAACATTCCGCTTATTTTCGTTAGCGGAAAAGTCGGTGACCTCGATGTTAAGCGGGGCTTTGAAGCCGGCGCTGACGACTACATCAAAAAGCCATTCGATATCGAAAAAATTAAAAAAACCGTCGCGACACTGTTAAAACTTAACGAGTAAGTTTCACACTAGTAAGCAAGACGTATCATGTTGAGGTCGTGTTTCTTTAAGCGTAGGGCGAACTTCTGAACACTGAGCAACGGCCGACGGGCACCTCGGATGAAAGTGGCATCCTGAAGGTGGATTCATGGGACTCGGTACATCTCCTGTTAAAATAATTCGCTTCTCTTTTTTACGAGGGTCGGGCACAGGAATCGCCGACAATAAAGCCTTTGTGTAAGGGTGCTGCGGATTACGATAAAGCTCATCACTATCTGCAAGCTCTACAACTTTTCCGAGGTACATGACGGCGACACGATTTGAAATATGCTCAACGACTTTGAGATCATGAGCGATAAATAAATATGTAAGCCCTAGCTTTTGCTGAAGGTCCATCAAGAGATTAATGACCTGAGCTTGAATCGAAACATCAAGTGCTGAAACAGGTTCGTCACAGACAATAAATTGAGGCTCAACTGCAAGTGCACGAGCGATCCCGATTCGCTGACGTTGCCCGCCAGAAAACTCATGAGGGTAGCGGTTGATATGCTCGGGGCGAAGCCCGACTGTCTGCAATAATTCTTTCACTCTGTTTTGACGATCACCTTTAGAGTCATAGAGGTTGTGAATGACGAGCGGTTCTCCGATGATAGAACCGACCGTCATGCGCGGATTTAAGCTTGCGTATGGATCTTGAAAAATAATCTGCATTTTTCGGCGGAGTGCCCTGAGCTCTTCGCCCTTTAAAGTCGTGATATCCTGACCTTCGAGAATGATTTTGCCCGCAGTCGGTTCTATCAGGCGAATAATGCATCGACCGAGAGTTGATTTTCCGCAACCGCTTTCTCCTACGAGGCCAAGCGTTTCTCCGCGCTTAATTTCGAGATTGACGCCTTGAACGGCTTTAACGCTCCCGACTTCGCGAGCAAAAAAGCCACCCTTAATCGGAAAGCTTTTAACGAGACCTTCAACTTTTAAAAATGAATTTTCCATATTTAGGATCCCTTCTTATCTGCCGAATCAGGCACGGGATGAATGCAAGCT
>JAYTQQ010000195.1:0-11494 GCA_043746635.1 Bdellovibrionales bacterium
ATTTGACTTCTTTATGAAAGATTTCGATTCTCCATCGAAGTTTGTAGGTTCGCGCGATGACCGCTGCAGAGGCACCTTTTAAAGAACATGCCAAATAGATTCTTTTTCCATTGGATTTTTCTGAACATGCAATCTCAACTTCAAAGGACACGCCCTTCAAAAATGCCGAGAGTGTTCTAATGCGAAACTCCTTCCGCTTTGTCCCACCAATCATTCGAATGGTTTTCCATAGACCGTTGATCGATATGCAATTTCTTTGAATCAAGTGTCAGGTGAACAAAAAGAGTCTACTAATAGAAGGACATTGTGAAGGAGACAACATCGCCAGAACTGTTATAAGTCTTCCAAATGTGAAGTTCTCCGCTCAACGAGCGAAAAACTTCTGCCTGATGTGGATCGCTCGATATAGTATTGAACATTTTTGCCACCGCTGTCGCATCAAATTGGTCATTAATTCCCATCAAGACAGATTCTTGGTCTTTGCTGATTACAGATTCAGGTGAAAAAAACTTCAAAGTACAAGAAGCATTTCCAGTCAATTGCGATTTATTGCAAGTTAAGTCAAATACAGGCTTGGCATATATTGTTTCATAGTCGATGTGCTTCGTAACAATACTGCCATTGGAAGTCGGCGTAATGTTCATTGCTTCAAATAGGGCATTTGCATCAGAGTCATTCCCCTGAATAATCAGAGTTGCATTATCATTAGGAAAAAAGGCAGTAACGTCCGCCTTCGCATAGACAGAGAAAAAAACCAATAGAATTGTAGTTAGAATCTTCATAACACCTCCCGAAATTTCTTTTTTTTCTATCAGGTCTTTTTGACTCTGTCCAGAAATCAAAGCGAATTGTCTGTGGCAATTTAATTTAGTTCTTTAAATAATCCACTGGTTTTTTCGCGAACTTCCGCCGGTAGATTTGGACTCAGAGATCTTTGCAAGATTCGCCGATTTCAAGATCTATTGTCATTTTTTAGCTCTTCAAAAACTAATCAAATTCACGGAGAGAGAAATTCTAGGTTGCATATTTTCCTTTTTTTGCAATACCCTGAAATAGGGGTAGCGTCATGAGCTTAGAGCGAATTAGGCATTCCAAAATTAAGCTAACACTTCTTTTTGCAGTACTGGGAATTGTATTTTTAACTTTGAGTCGCTTTACGGATGGTTTTCGAATATTTGGAATCCATTTTGGTTACAACATAGTCGGAGGATTCTTTTTAGGATGCCAGCTTCTGTCTCTAGCATGGGCTCCGCACATTAGAAAAAATCGATCGACGAAATGGTTCGTGATTAGCGCAAGTTTTTTTATATTTATAATAAACGGCATGATTATCAAAAAAGACATTGAAATAGCGTCTCGGCAGGAAAAATCGATGGCCTTGGAGATCAAATACACTCCTCTTGTCGATGCCATTGTTAGAAGTGATATCCTCGAATTAAGTAACTTATTAGAGAAAGGCGCCAATTTCAAAGAAAGAGACAAGCTTGGTTTGTCTGCTATCGATTACGCAGCAGGTGCAATTCCGCCGGAGCCAGGTAAATCAAGCGGCAGTACTGAAGCTATCCAATTATTACTAAAGCGTGGTGCCGATATTAATGACCCAGGAGAGTATGGTCGAACTCCGCTAATGTACTCAGTCCGGAGTCACAATTTGCAACTCATTATGTTCATGATCGACAAAGGTGCCGATGTAAACAGAATCTCGCGCGACGGACACTCAGCGCTTTTTTATGCCCAGTTAGATCAAAATCAAGAGGTCGTCGATCTCTTAAAAAAATCTGGAGCCAACACCATTGCTCCGGGCGAAAAGTGATTTCGGCATCAATTTTTTGATCTAAAGCACCAACGCTTTCTAAGAAAATCTCGCTTCAAAAGACATCGATAAAAATCGCAAAAAATGCTAAGAATAATTTTTTACACTGCTGTCCGGTTTAAATTCGGATTAAGTGTGCGCTAGAATCTGCGCCGGCTGATGATTCGCGCGATCGAAAGCACTGAAGGCTTCGTCCTGAGAGCTGCTCGACCATAGTCTGGAAACTATTTTGCTTTTTCTGTTAAGTAAAGAACTCACGGGAGCTTTGCGATGAGATATTGCGCGGCATTCGCGGTCGCACTAAAGATCGTAAAATAAAACGCGCGATTCGTCAGATTTTGGCCATCGACTCAACTGAAGTGGATGTTCAGGGTAGTCTTTTCGATAATCCAGGTGGATCTAGAAATTTCATAGACCCATCTTACTTTTGATTTGCTGTGCACTCCAGAAAAAATCGATTTGGTCGAGAGAGTTGAAGGGCCGTTGCGAAGCGCTAAGCTTCACCAGCACGGCACGTCACCAGCGTCACTTCGGCAGTCACACCCAATCGATTAGCCGGGCCCCAGTAACCCGTCCCCGGATTGACATAAACCCACATGCGACCGTATCGGTAGAGCCCTCGACTGTATTTGTGAGCAAGGCCAATGAATAAACTAAACGGAAAGAACTGCCCCGCATGCGTATGACCCGAAAATTGAAGATCTGCTCCGAATCCTTCGGCTTCTCTGTAAACGTCAGGTCGATGAGAGAGTAAAATTTTGAGATCGATTTTTTCGTTCGTCGTGAGTGCCGTCGAGGCATTCGGTTTGTGACCCGGCAAAATGTGTTCTCCCACTGGATCAGTCACGCCTGCGATCATGAGCTGGCGGTCTCCGACTTTGATGATGCGGTGATCGTTGAGCAAAACATTCATTTTGAGCTCGCGAAATTTTGTCGTCAGCGCTTGTGGATCCCAAAAATATTCGTGATTACCCGTTACAAAATAAGAACCGTAACGAGATTTCAGATGCGCGAGCGGAGCTAAGTTTTCGGCAATCGATCCGGGATGGGCATCGGCGATATCTCCGGTGAGGAAAATCAAATCAGGAAGAGCCGCATTCGTGATGCGCACGACTTCTTCAACGTAGCCCTTTCGAATGGTTGTTCCCACGTGGAGGTCACTAATCTGCGCAATCTTCAAACCTTCAAAAGCTTGATTCAAGCCAGGAATCGCAATCGACACCTCTACGATTTTTGGTCCTCTTACGACTTGCAAAAATCCGATGAGGGATAACAGAATTGCGAATCCAAAGATTCTGACCGAAACTTCTTGAGTGAAAAAATTTTTTCCGAATACGAAAGTAACCGCGTGAAAAATATCAAAGGGCAATGAGATAATCACGAAGCTCGCCCACAAACCCATCGCGAGTGAGCCGGCCCAAGAGACTACGCGAAACCAAGTCTCGTCGTAAATATTGGGACGTATGCGGTAGGCAAAAGTTCCGATGATCATCACGATGAAAAAGATCAGTGCAAAAAATACGGCGAGCACTGGCTGTGTGGGCCAGAGCTGATAAGATTTATAAGACGTGTAGACAAAAAAGAGTGAAAGAAAATAAAGAAGTCGAGTAATTCGGGATCTCATGAATCCAAGGTACCTCTTAACATTTGGCAATGCAACGTTTCAGCGGAAGGTACCAGCAGCCTCGTACGGAATCACCGTATCCGAAAAATGAAATACTAATTCTTGATCACAAATTTTAGTAAAGATGCAAATCGAGGGTCGGCCAATACGGATTGATGAAATGTAAAATCAGGCGGCTCGCCTTGTTGTGTGGCATACGCCATATTGCCTTGGGTGATTCCGTTGTAGCCAGACACCGCTGGCGATGCTGGCTTCGCACCGTTTGCATCCCGACCTTGTTCGCTCCAGCTGTTTTCGAAAACCGCCGCAAAGAAATTCTGAGAAATACGAGAATTGATAATTTCGGTAAGATGTCCGCCGGCGAGAACGATCGGTTTTGTTTGAACGAGATCGGCTGAGGCAACTCCCGAACTTTCAAATCCTGCTTGATTGTAAATTGCAAAACCAATTAAAACCGGAATTTCAAATTCAACTATGCTTGCGTTGATCGCTTCATAAATAAGAGAGGCATTCTCGGCTGTCATTTGAATATCTGGATACTCTTCTGGGTGAAAATTCATTTGTTGAATCATAAATGTAAGCGGCGTGTACTCTTGGCCTTCGAAAATAAATTTGTCATTTGGACGATACGGAAGATGCTTATTCGCAGAAGATACATTCAATACCGGCGCCAGTTTATCTGTCATTAAATTGTAAAGTGGAGTGTTGACACCGTCGGCGTCTTTTTGTCCGAACATGGCTTTACGGGCCGGTGCCGGAGTCGTCAAAATTACCGTGACCAGGTCTTTTAGGCTTTTCGTTAATGCATCAGCTTGATCAATCGTCGTTATTGGGCGGTCGTACATTTCGAACGGAACCATTCCGACTTTGGATGCTTCACTGAGGGCGTCGGGCATATTGCTTCCTGATTCGACGCTAAATCCAACTTCGGTTGCGGTTCTCGATTTTGGTCTTAAAGTCATGACGAGTACAGCTTGATCAACGGCTTGTTGCAAAGAAATTCTTTTTGAGACATCAGGGTTGTTGATACGGTTTGCAAGTCTTGTGAAATAAGATCCGTGATCAGAAACTTGATAATAGAAATGCCAGAAACCACTATGATCTGGAGCGAGAGGAATAAACTTTCCGCTCTCTTTATACTTTTTTTGCGCCGCAAGTTTTGCTTCGCCGTGGGCCCAACAAATTTCTGCATCACACTGGTCGTCAACCGGAGGATTCGGCTGCAAACCACCATCAACAAGGGGCTTCGCTCCTTCGTAAGTCGCAAGATCGGGACCGATGCCGACTGCCGCACGAGATGACTTCGCGAAGATATCTCGACATTCGAGACGTCCGGCAAAAGAGTATTGTCCGATGATCTGAACCGTGATGAGTGCCGACAATGATAAGAGTTTCGCGATTCTTTTCATTTAGAAAATCCTTACAAGTAGTTTGAATTCGAAGTGGGAAGAGCAAATGCTATTCCCCTGCAGCGTGGCTTTAAATTCGAACTCAGCCAAAAAAGTGACGTTCTTGAGTCGTTCACTCAACGGCAGTAGTGCGCGGAAGGGCACCTGATTTGTATATAACTTTTGTGGAATCGGGATGAACTTGAAAGGAACCGGCGGAGATGATACCGCGGGTCTTCCCAAAAAAAAACGGACCAAAGAGCTACCAGATATGAACGATCTTATTTTCTGGCAACACCATTTTGTCGCCATCTTTACACATGAAAGTCTCTTTGAATTTTGCCTGCTGTTTGATTTGCTCATTCGTACGTGCCCAACCCAGAGCATGCGGATTTGTTTTCAGCTGCTGCTCTTCATACGAAGGACGATAGACCGAACACCACACGTGAGCGTACTGTAAAAAGAATTTCTTACGAGTATCATTGTCAAATTTTGGGCTCATCGAAGCGGCCTGCAACGAAGCTGTGAGACCTACGTTGTCGCCGATATTTTCACCGAGAGTGAGCTTACCGTTGTGTCCGGCGTGGTCGAACTGGTCGACGAGGATCGCCGTGCGTTTTTCAAATTCTTTGGTGTCGGCTTCGGACCTCCAACTTTTAAGAACCCCGTGAGCATCAAACTTGGCACCTTGATCATCGATACTGTGGCCCATTTCGTGGCCGATGACGGTACCGAGTCCGCCGAGGTTTTCTTCGTCACTGAGACTTGGATCAAAAAATGGAGGCTGCAAAATCCCGACAGGAAGAACAAACTTATTATACTCAACCGAATAGTAAGCGTTCACTACGAGCGGACCCCAATCCCAACGGAGTGGACTCAAGGTTTTTCCGAACTGAGAAATCGTTTTGCTTTCTAAAAGTTTCGTGAGTTTTCGGGCATTGGCAATCGGCTGCGTGTCTGAATATTTGCCGACTGGATTGTAGTCCCACTCAACATTATTCGTCGGAGACACGAGTTGAAATTTCATCGTCTTGATTTTTTTCATCGCTTCAGCTTTCGCTGATTTCGAAAGCCACTTATTATTTGTGAGACTTGTTAAGATCGATTTGCGAATACGTTCTGCAATTGCTACGACACGCTTCTTCGGAAAGTTCTTAAAAAGACGCGGCCACAAAATGCTATCAAGCTCTTTCGAATACTTATGCATGACGAGAGTTGTGCAGCGCTCTTGACGATCCGGACGAACTTTTGGTCCACCTAAATGTTTGAACGCGAAATCAAAATGCTTGTTGTAAAACTCTGGGTAGGCATCGTCAAGGTAGTTCACTAAAGCCTGGTAAGCGTAGAGACGCTTCAGATCTTCAACCGGAGTTTCAAGAAATCTTTGATTCACAAACGCAAAACTTTTTGGTTCGAAATCACGGATCAAAGTCGCCTTCGGAATACGCTTTAAAAAATTCTCAACTTCAAAAGTTGGATACTTCTTAGTAAGTTCGTCGCGAGTCATTGTTTTCGGGGATGAAAAGAGATCTCTCCACTCGACAGGAGTTGGATAAATCTTTGAGAAATCACTTTCAAAAGCTACGATTTTCTTGGCCGATTCGGCAGGCAGATCCATATCGATGGCTTTGAAAAATTCGGTAATTATTGCTTCGAGATCCGCAACGTTCTCTGGCTTTTCGTAGTATGTTTTCTCAGGATAGCTGAGAAGGCTGAACGTCACGTACATGTCATTCTTAAGTGGATTCTGTTGGTTAGCAACATCACCAAATTCAAGGAGACTGACGTCACCAGAAGCGATTTTGCTCTGAAAGAAGTTCAAAACTTCATCACGTGTTTTGAGAGCCGCCAGTTTTGCTTTCACTTCTGCAACGAGGGCCTTCTCTTCTCCGGCCCGAGTCGTTGGACTCATACACGCCAGATAAACATTCTTGAGCTGAGTCTCACGTTCCGAAGTTGGCTTAGCTATCGCAAGATCTAAAAAATATTTCTTTTTAAAACTAAGAATTCTTTCGTTTGAATCATCGAATGCGAAATCATGTCTTGATCGATCTTCACGCATTTGAAAAGAATCAATAACGTTTGAGCACGCATACTGAAAGAAGTTATCGCAAGGATTTAAATTTTCATTCACCAGAAAATCACGACGTTCTGGAATCTCAGAGCTTTTCTTCACACCTGAATCGACAGCCACCGGCGCAACAGGTTTGTGCGAACAACTCAGAGCGAACATGCAGCTGGATAGAGCAATTGCAAAAAACTTTTTACTTAACATTAAAATCCTCCTGAGATTTTTAAATCTTTCTAAAGATGACAGCTTAATTCAGTTCGAACAACTCTAAATATTCTTTTCCTTTTTTTTATTCAGGACGGCACACAGAGCCGCACCCACGAGGAAGATCCACCAAAGAATAGATATCCACAAAAAGAAAATCGGAATTGCGGCGAGACTTCCGTAAATTTTGCTGTAGGTAAAAATAGTTCTGGTAAGAGTCATAAAAATCTTTTGGCCTGCAGCAAATGAGACCGTAGCTACGATGGCGCTCACGACCGCAGACCAAATCGTTACCCTTGCGCTCGGAATAAATTTATAAGCAAACATCACGAGGAGGCCCAACAGGGCTCCGTTGAAAAAATTTTTGTGAAGGTAAAAGAAAGCGTTTTTGTCAGAATAAAGAGCTCCGAGCAAAACCGCGAGTGCAAGTGGCCCGAGAAAAATAATCAACCACGAGAAAAACACGCGATAGGTAAATGATCTTTTGAGTTTTACTTTCCACACTTTTTGAACGGCGGCTTCCATGTCGATGATGAGTGTCGTTGAAGTTACGAGAAGTCCCATAAAGCCAAGAAGCCCGAGAGCTTGCGAGTTAATTTTAAAAATAATGCCTTGTAAGTTTGTCAGCGCTGCTTTACCTGCCGCCGATGCCAAGTTTTGCATGATGAGAGGTTCGAGCTCGGCGTAGAGTTTGTCGAGGCCTCCAAATGCGTGAAAAACGCTTAAACTCACTGCAAAAAATGGAATCAACGAAAGGACCGTTGTATAAGAAAGACTATTGGCTAGCAAACGCACTTCGCCATCCGCGATTTGCTTGTTTACGTCGAAAACTAAAGCTAAAATTCTCTGAATCCATTTTTTCATTGCACCACTATTTTGAACTACAGGAGATGAAGATGTTAGTCCAAAAAATGACAGTTTCGTTGCTGGCCTTACTCGCTTTTGCAAGCTGTTCGCATCAAGCGATTGTACCCGACGCGAAGAATGTAAAGATTCAGCGTGAGGCTCCTTCAAAAGATTGCCGCAACCTTGGTCACGTTGAAGGAAATGTCATCCACGCGAGTGGCAAAATCGAAGACGCGATTGAAGACATGAAACTCGATGCTGCTCGCAAAGGTGCGAATTTCGTTCAGATGGGTGAAACATCGGCTCTCGGAAAAAATGTTGCCGGTGTTGCTTACCAGTGTCCTTAAACTAGCCTTTAGCCAAGGCAAAGATGGTGTACAATAAAAACATGAACTTCGTGTTAACCGCAGGATTTTTATTTTTTTCACTAGCCTCTTTTGCCGCTGTACCCGTATGCACCGTGAAAGGTTCTTCTGTTATTCAAATGCCTCCGCATCGTGATCAAGGACCAACCGGCGATTGCTATGCCTTCGCTGCCCGAGCACTTGCACAAAATCATTACTGCAAAACAAACCCTTGTCATTACAACAACGGCAACGACGATACGCTTTCGGTTCTCGATGCAGTTTCTCTCACTTACAGAAAACGAATTCGAAATGGCGGTCTCACCGAAGAAGTTTTGAATGCCATCAATCAAGAAGGTGGAATGTTTCGTGAGAGCTGTGCACCTTTTGATGTCTTCATCCGAAACGGTGAGCTGGTGAACAATAAAACGGGTCAGCCGGTTGAGTCGAGAATCACGGGAAACGTTGCGCAAAACGAAGCCAAATGGCATTTTTTAATTCGTCAGGCGATGGAGAATTCAAGTAAAGAAGGCACGAGCGCCGTTCAACGAAAAGACATCGCGCAAAAACTCATTCGAGATCTCGGGCTTTTTCATTCGTCGTCTTCTGTTTGCAGCGACTGCAATCCAAGAGCAACACCTTTGGCCGCCTCTGGCGCAAACGTCTGCGATGCTGAAAAGTCTTTCGAGTTGGCAATCGTTCAAAATAGCCTCACTAAAAAAGATATTTCAAATGTGGCCTATGAACTCTTAGTTCCGCGTGCTTGCGCAGACCAGAGATTAACTATTAAACATTTTACGACACATTCACAGACTTTCAATTCGGCAGACGATCGCCGTAAATTCATCGCAAATCTCCTCGCACATGGAAGCGTCGTTGCAACCATGATTTGCGCCCTCCCTCCAGGAGAGATTGAAAAAGCGAAGCGTTTGTTTCACGATACTTGCGGCCTACATTCGTTAGTAGTGAGCGGTATTCGCGAGCGCTGCTGTAACGGTGTATGTTCCTCTGAATATCAATTTTACGATTCGGCGAAAGGTTTTGCAGATTCAGAAAAAACCGACGACGGATGGATTTCGGAAAAGGTTTATTTTGAACGTATTGGCCGAGTTTGGCCGATGCTCGCTCCGAATCAGAAGCGACAAGATATTACCTGGATTGAATAGTTCGGCTCTGAGCCCGGCCGGGCGCTTGCACTTCCTTCCAACTGCATATTGAAAATACAAGGGAGTAAAAATGAAAGAGCTCACTGAAGAACAACTCGAAATCGCCTTTCGTTGTTGGTTCGGAACTTACCAACACCGGCATATCGACCGTGAAATAGAAAAATTCTTCGGAATCGAACCGAGACGTAACTGGCTACAAGAAATTCGGGCGGCTCAACATCTCACTATCGCAGAAGTCTCCAGAAAAATGAATATCCCTCACAAAAGCTACCAACAGCTTGAACTCAGCGAACGAGCTCGAACCATCACGATCGCTTCGCTTAGAAGAGCGGCCGATGCCATGAACTGCGAACTCATCTACGGCCTCCGGCCCAAGACCGGACAGAAAATTGCGAGACATCTTTGGGAAAAAATTGTGGCGCTCTACCAAGGAGAACATTGGGTGCAAACCAAGCCTGAACATTTAAAAGCGAGAGCGCTTGCCGCAACCGCGAGAAATAAACTCTTAGATACAAAGACAAAAAAAAAGCTCCTTCGTTTCTGAAGGAGCTTCTAAAATCTTAAAAAATACTACCAGCGATTTCCGCCACCGCCGCCACCGCCACCGCCGCCGCCGCCACCGTAACCGCCGCCGCCACCAGAGCGTCCGCCGCCGCCTCCACCATAACCACCGCCGCCACCAGAGCGTCCACCGCCGCCTCCACCGAAACCACCACGGCCTCCGCCGCTGCGTTCTTCTTGTGGACGTGCTTCAGAAACTTTAAGAGCTCGGCCGTCGAAATCTGCGCCATTGAGTTCGTTCACTGCTTTGTCAGCTTCATCGTCATTTGTCATTTCGACAAATCCGAAACCTTTGCTACGACCGCTATCGCGGTCCATAATGATCTTTGCTGAATCAACACTACCCACTGTTGAGAATTTTGCCGACAAGCTTTCATCTGTGACTGTGAAAGGCAAATTCCCTACGTATAACTTCTTACCCATTACGATATCTCCTCAATGCTCACGACTTCAAATTCTCGAGCCAAGTAAGAGCCCCATGCCCAAACCACCGAGAACACTATTCGTTCAAAAAAATATGTAGCATAAATTTAAAGCACTAGGTAAATGAATTTTCAGTGAAGATCATTTTTTCGCGAAAGTCTGCGATAGATAAGTCTCAAGGCGCGTTATGATCTCGAGAGGAATTTCGTGTCCACCTCTAAATAAATGCATTTGACCTTTTGCTCCACCCGAAACTAACAATTGATTGAGATTTTTTGCTGCATTCGCAGGCAAAACGGGGTCTCCGTCGCCATGACTTTGAAAAAAAGAAAGTCCCTGATGCTGCGCCAATTTTTGAGTCCATGAATCTTTTGACACGAGTGTGCCAGACAAAATTACAAGCGCTGCAACCTGCTCGTGGACTTGAAGTGCGACTTCGGTTGCAAGCATAGCCCCTTGGCTGAATCCGCCGATGGCAATGTGAGATATTTCAATTCCGAGACGGGAAATCATTTCGATCACGGCTTCGCGGGATTTTTTAATTCCTGGAGGAATAATCGCTTCGAAATTTACATCCTTCTCGAGTTCACTCAGCGCGATTGGAAACCAGGCGCGCCCTTCGACGTGAGGCCCCAAAGCAACACTTAAAGGACCATTCGGAAATATCATACGAAGGTTCGGCACCCGAATCATGTTTGCGAGACTCGCTAAGTCTTCGCAACTGGCGCCGAAGCCGTGAAGTAAGATCAAAGCCCGTGTTGCGGGTGTTTTTGGATCATCGATGTCAATGCATTCGAGCGATCCAATTTTATGACGTTTCATTTGTTTGGCCATTTGAGCCTCTCTTTGGTAAGACTTTACTCATGGATAATTTACATTGGCAACTCTCAGTTTTGAGTCGCGCGATTCATTATAAAAATCTCACTGGTGCGGCCGAACACATTGGCCTGAGCCAACCACAACTCTCTCGCATTATTTCTCGGATCGAAAGCGAACTGGGAGTCGTCTTGCTCGATCGCACCGTTCGTCGCAAATCCGGCTGGACTCCGGTCGC
>JAYTQQ010000196.1:0-12478 GCA_043746635.1 Bdellovibrionales bacterium
AAGCGAAGTAAAAGAGATTCTCATCGAGAATAATAGGTGCATTGGCGTTAGTCTCGAAGACGCGTCACGTATTTTTTCTCAAGCGGTCATCATCACGACAGGCACCTTCATGAGAGGTGTTATGCACATGGGACTCGAAACACAACAAGGTGGAAGAATCGGCGATAAAGCCACCATTGGCATTTCCGATCAGCTCCGCGCTCTGGGTATGCAAGTGCACCGTTTGAAAACCGGCACTCCACCGAGACTTCATCGAGATAGTATTGACTGGAGCAAAACCATTCCTGAACATGGCGATGCGGTTTTCTATCCTTTTAGTTTTTATGGCGAACGAAACTTAAAGCTCCCTCAGATTGATTGCTACATCAGTCACACGAATGAACGCACCCACGAGATCATTCGTCGTAATCTCGACAAGTCCCCGATGTATTCGGGAATGATTGAAGGGATTGGCCCGCGTTATTGTCCAAGCATCGAAGATAAGGTGGTTCGATTTTCTGAAAAAATCAGTCACCAAACTTTTCTTGAGCCCGAAGGCTTGTCAACCGATTCTATATATTTACAAGGAATTTCAAGTAGTTTGCCGGCTGACGTTCAAGATGAGTTTCTAAAAACCATTCCGGGTTTAGAAAATGTGAAAGTCCTAAAACATGCTTACGCAGTTGAATATGATTTTATTGAACCGACTCAGCTCAAGAAAACGCTCGAAGTAAAAGAAGTCGAAAATTTATTTTTGGCGGGTCAGATTAACGGGACTAGCGGTTATGAAGAGGCTGCTGCTCAAGGGCTCGTTGCCGGAGTGAACGCCGCTCGCAAAGTGATTGGCCTTGAAAGATTTATTCTGGAGCGTGATGAAGCTTATATCGGGGTTCTTATTGATGACTTGGTCACCAAGGGTACTCGTGAACCTTATCGGATGTTCACTTCACGCGCCGAACACCGTTTGCTCTTACGTGAAGACAATACTTTGAAACGGCTTTTTTCGATCTCTGAAAAATTAGGTACTCTCAATGAGGCGGCTTTATTTGAAGGTCAAAATCTTTTGAATCGACAAAGCGCATTGATGACTCAATTAAAGAAAAAGAATCTTTATCCCAATGTTGAGACACTTCATAAGCTCGAAGAGCTTGGAACAAAGCAGATTTTAAAGCCTACGACCTTTGAAGAACTTCTTCGTCGCACAGAAGTTAACTTTCAAGATCTAAAAAAACTGGACTCGGAAGTCATTGAAGATGAAAGCGTTTTTACTCCAGTTGAGATTGAAGTTAAGTATTCAGGATATATTGATCGGCAAAAACAGATTGTGCATCAAACGAAAAAACTTGAGAGATTCGCTATTCCTTCCGATATTATCTATGAAAAGATTCGTGGCCTTTCGAATGAAGAAATCGAAAAGCTCGAAAGGGTTCGGCCGTCAACGCTCGGGCAACTTCAACGAATTAGCGGTGTAAACCCATCGGCCGTTCAAGCGGTTTTGGTTCATACCAAAGCTAATCGAAAACCTCAGGAGTTAAGCAGTGAGTTTTCAAGTTAAGAAAGATGGAAAACAGACGTCACGTCTGAACTCACAAATTGAACCGACACAGCCCCCTAAAAGAGGCTTAAAAACTTGGTTCCCGGAGCTTTCAGACGACACCCATTCAAAGCTTGAAATTTATCAAGAAGAGCTCTTAAAATTTAACAAAGCGATCAATCTTATTTCGGTATCGACCGAGTCTCGAGTCGAAGCCGTTCACTTTGCCGATTCGATTTTAGCCGCAAAACTTATTTTTCCGGTTTTGGTGCCCCAAAAAGAGATTTACGACTTTGGTAGCGGCAATGGTTTTCCGGGCCTGGTGATGTCAGCGATGTTTCCTCAGTTCAAATTTATTCTTGTAGAACGAGATGGACGAAAGGCTGAATTTTTAAAGCACGCCGCATCAAAGATGAAGCTCACCAATGTACAGACAATCATTAAAACTGTCGAGGATCTTCCCGATAACTCTTGTCACAATGTTGTAACAAGAGGATTCGCGTCACTTCATAAGTCTATGCTGATGTCCCGACGGCCGATGGCAAAAGATGGTAAACTCTTTCATTTGAAAGGCGACAGCTTTACCTCTGAACTTGTTGCCGTTCCGTCTCAACTTTTCTCTCATTGGAATGCGAGTCTTCTCGGAAACTACACTTTGCCTGAGACCAACTCTGTTGAAACGGTCGTTCTCACCGAAAAATTGACGGATTAAAAGCGACGAGCTTAAGCTCTCTTTATGCCCTAGGCTCTTACCGGTTGAGAATGTGTGTCGTAGTCTTTGAAAGCTGCTGTAAGCTTTGGACGCAAATTCCTCCTCCATTGTTCTACGTGGAACAAATTTAGACTATTCAGACTTTTCTGGTGATTGGCCTTCAGGCCTAACGCGTTCAGAGCCTTTTTCGGGCGCACTTTCGCCGCTTTCTTTTTTAGCTCCTTCGGCTTTTCCTCCGCCAGAATATGCAGCGGCAGCAGACGCATTATACTCTTTGATTCGCTTACCCAGCTTAGGCACTCGAGTACCCCAGTCACGGCTCGCCATTTGAAGCTTTTTGGAGGCCTGATAGTCATGCCACTCTTCAGAATCTGGCCAGGGAAGGTGCTTTGCAAAATATTTTGGATAGTTATCCAAGACATATTCTTTTCTTTTAAGGCCACGCAACTGAAAATACTGTGCTCTCTGTTTGAAGCCTGTAATCTTAGTTTCAGACTCAAACCTCTGGCGCATCTTATTTTTACGACTGTTATCGCCGGCCTTAAGTGCTTCAATGTCCTTATTCAAAGACTCCAAGTTTTTTTCTTCGGTGGTGGCGAGGCCAACGCTGGTCTTGGCATCGTTCAAAAGATCATTATAGATAGGGTCGACAAGTTCGGGATTATCCATTGGCTTCTCACAGCTCAGGGTGAATAAGCAAAGCACGGCAAAAACAAAAAATTTTCTTTGTCTGAATATGCAGCACACCAAAAAAGTGCAGCTTCCCGCAATTTTGTCTTTTAATACCATAGTCAAATTCCAAAAAAATTGTTCCACGTAGAACATCGGCTCATTTTCCTTAAAAAAGAACTATCCAATAGTCCAAAAGAGAGAGATGATTTCATCGCTTGAGTAATCAAAGCAAGAGAATTGAAGCAAAAAGGGTGGTCAAGTGACAAGAGTGATATGTGTTGCGAATCAAAAAGGTGGAGTGGGCAAGACGACGACCTCGGTAAATCTGGCGTCTGCATTAGCAAACAAAGGACGCAGGGTTCTCATTGTTGATATGGACCCTCAAGGAAATGCTTCAAGCGGACTTGGACTCAAAAAATATGAGTATCAAGATCATAATATTTATCACGTTCTCATAGGAGAAGCGTCAATCAAGAGCGTGATCAAGCCGACCACAAATCCCAATCTTTTTGTAGCGCCCGCAAATCCCGACTTGGTGGGAGCAGAGATTGAACTCGTTGATGTTCCGCAAAGAGAATTTAAATTGAGGGCAGCATTCAAAGAATTGAAAAATGAGTATGATTACATTCTCATCGACTGCCCTCCGTCTCTCGGCCTTCTAACCTTAAATGCGCTCTCAGCAGCGAATACTTTTATCGTGCCCCTTCAGTGCGAGTACTACGCCCTCGAGGGCCTTAGTCAGCTATTAAATACGGCGGGCCTTGTGAAGAAGAGTTTGAATCCGGACCTGCGCATAGAAGGAATCGTCTTAACGATGTTCGACACACGCAACAATCTCAGCCACCAAGTCGTCAGCGAAATTCAAACTCACTTTGGAGATAAAGTTTTTGCGGCGATTATCCCGCGCAATGTTCGATTAAGCGAAGCTCCGAGCCATGGCCAGGCCATTATTGACTACGATTCAAAATCGATTGGAGCCATCAAATATATGGAACTTGCAACAGAACTCGATCAAAAAGTTTTCGGAAACGCTAGCTTTCATATGCCTAAAGTCGAAAACAAGACCTCATTCGAGCGAGGACTAGATGTCTAATAATACTGAAGTAAATGCGAACCACGGCAAGAAAAGATCGCTCGGACGCGGGCTTGGCAGTCTTTTTGGCGAAAGCATCCAAGAAGCCAAAAAAGAACATTTCGGCGGCGCCCAAACGGCCGAAGCAAAAACTCAAATAAAAGAAATCGCAGCGACGCCTGCAGTATTGGCTCCGCAGGTAAGCGAGCAACAAAGAATTTGGTCGGTCGCCGTCGATAAGATTCATCCCAATCCGCATCAGCCGAGAAAAGAATTTGAAGCAACAGCCCTCAAAGAACTTTCAGACTCGATCAAAGAAAAAGGAATTCTTCAGCCGATTACCGTGAGACGAGCGAAAGATAACCAATTTGAAATTATCGCGGGTGAACGTCGCTGGAGAGCCGCTCAGAAAGCGGGTTTGCACGAAATCCCGATTATCATTCGCACGAGCGACGATCAAGATTCTTTTGAATTAGCGATCATCGAAAATATTCAGCGTTCAGATTTAAATTCGATGGAAGAGGCTGAAGCCTATGATCAGCTCATTCAAAAATATCAGCTCACCCAACAAGAAGTTTCACAAAAAGTCGGCAAAGAGCGTGCGACGGTTGCCAACGCGTTGAGACTCTTGAGTCTTCCGTCGGCGATCAAACAAATGCTTCGCATGAATCAGATTTCGACCGGCCACGCGAAAGTCATTTTGTCGCTCGAGGACCACAGTCAGCAAGTTTCGATCGCAAAAGTTGTCATAGCCGAAAAACTTTCCGTGCGAGCGACCGAAAAGTTGGTGGCTCAAAGTAAATTTCGAGGCCAAACAACCCAATCGATCAGCTCCGACCAAATGGCCAAGTTCGATATCTCTAAAAAACTTGCTCAAGGCGTGTCAGAAGAGCTTCAAAAACTCCTCGGAACCAAAGTCGCAATTGACTACGCTTCAGGCAAAGGTAAAATTTCTATATCCTTTTATAGTGACGAGCAATTTAACTCCCAATTAGAAAAGATTAGAGCGGCATGGCTGAAGTAGAAAAAATAAGAGTGACTCCGAGCCCCGAAGTGATGGTTCCGACCGACCACATCACGGCACTACTGGATCACGGGGCTTTTTTTGAAGGAAAGCTCACCTTTGAAGGAACCGTCCGCATCGGCGGACAATTCAAAGGCGAAATTTTCACTCAAGATACCTTAGTCATTAATCCTGGCGCTAAAGTAGAAGCGCAAATTGAAGCCGACGTTGTGATCTTGAGCGGGGAACTCACCGGAAATGTCTTCGCTCGACGCCGAGTCATCATGCACCCTCCCGCTATTTTTCGCGGCACCGTGACTTCGCCCAGTTTGAGAATCGACGAAGGTGTCGTTTTCGAAGGCGCCTCTTATATGTCTTCTAATTAAGCCGTATTCAAGGCTTGACCCATTCCACATTGGGGTGATAATTCAAGAGGCCAAAAATCATCTCGGGATAATAATGAATGCAAATAGTTCTGTCGCTTCTCTCGGCACTTGGGGTTAACGAAACAATCTGGATTCAGCTTGGCTGTTTTCTTGTGTCTTATGTGGCACTCACGCAACTTGTTTTTAAGCCGTATCTAAAAGCTTATCACGAGCGCGAGAATCGCACTATCGGCGGCGAAGAAACCGCAGTGCGTATTATCGAAGAAGCGCAAGAGCTTAGCGGCAGTTACGAAAAAAGAGCCCGTGAAATGAACTCCGAAATTAAACATGTCTATGACCGTAAACGCGCAGAGGCGGCAAAAGACTCTGAAGCGTTGCTGGCCGAAGCTCGAAAAAATTCGGCATCACTCCTCGAGGCTGCCCGCGAAAAAGTAAAGGCAGAAGTCGAAGCTGCTCGCAAAAAATTGTCGACAGAAATTCCGGTTGTTAGCAGTGCGATCGCAAGTCGGCTTGCAGGCAAGGACTTGTCAGCATGAACAAAATTCCACGCGAAGTTTTTTGGCAGTTCGTTAACTTTTTTCTTTTCATAGCGCTCCTTATTTTTTTATTGAGAAAAAAAGTGGTGGCTTATTTTCAAGAGAGAGAAGCGACCTTTAAGCAAGCCCTCATTAAGGTAGAACACGCTCGCAAAGCTGCCGAGACTCAAAAAAATATTATCAAAGAAAAGCTTGAAAAACTCGAAGCCTCCGCAAAATCCGATTTAGCTCAGGCCCAAAAAGATGCCGAGGAGCTTAAACTTAAAATTTTGAGCGAAGCGAGAGAGCTCGTTGCAAACATGAAAAAAGAAACTGAGCGCACCGCTGAATCTGAAATTCAGAGAGCTAAGCTCGAGCTTCGCGATGAGCTTTTAAATGCCGCTATCGATCAAGCGAAGAAAATTTTAACAGACAAAGTAAACGAGCCCGATCAAAAACGATTGCAAGATGAGTTTGTTGAAAAAATTCAGGTGGTACGGCCATGAGAGTTTCTGAATTAGGAAACCGGTACGCAAAAGCATTGTTTGATCTTGCGACCGAAAATAAAACTCAAGAAAAAGTTTTCTCAGATCTTCGTGTTCTCGAGAAGGTCATCGTTGAGGATAAAGATGTTTATGCTTACCTCACTTCGGCGATCATCCGCCCTGAAGATAAACAAAAAGTAATTAAGACTGCCGTTGCGAACTCTGGCCTGAGCACCGAAGTTGAAAATATGCTCGACCTTATCGCCAGCCGCAACCGCCTCTCGATCTTCGCGGAGCTCACACACGCATTTCAGGCGCAAATTGATAGCACAAACGGTGTCGCTCGAGGCGTTGTTCGATCGGCTTCCGTTCTCGGACCAGAAGAACGCAAGCAGATCGAATCAAAAGTTGAGACCGCAATTAAGAAAAAAGTAATTCTGACTTATAAGGTAGACGCAACTCTGATCGGCGGATTAGTCGCTCAGGTTGGAAGCTTTACTTTTGATGATAGCATTGATGCTCACCTTCGCAAAATTCACGACGATCTAAACAGGAGAACAGTTTAAAGATGGAATTGCAAATCCGCGCAGATGAAATTAGCCGCGTTCTAAAAGAACAAATTAAGAATTATAGCAAATCACTTCAGGTGAGCGAAACCGGAAGCGTTCTTTCGGTGGGTGACGGTGTTGCAAGAGTTCACGGACTTGAAAATGCGATGGCGGGCGAGCTCGTTGAATTTCCGGGTGAGGTTTTCGGAATGGTTTTGAACCTTGAACAAGATGCCGTCGGCGTCGTGATCTTGGGCGAAGACATGTCGATCAAAGAAGGCGATAACGTTAAGCGCACCGGCCGCATCGTTGAAGTTCCGGTGGGCGAAGCACTCCTCGGGCGAGTCGTAGATCCACTCGGAAATCCGATTGATGGTCACGGTCCAATCAAGACAACTCACAGACGAATCGTTGAACAAAAAGCGACGGGCATCGTTTCGCGATTTCCGGTTCATGAACCAATGCAAACAGGCATTAAATCAATCGACGCATTAATCCCAATCGGACGCGGCCAGCGAGAATTGATCATCGGAGATCGTCAAACTGGCAAAACAGCGATTGCGATCGACACGATTATAAATCAAAAAGGTCAGAACGTTCAGTGTTTCTACGTAGCGATTGGTCAGAAAAAATCGACTGTTGCACTCGTTGTTGAGAAGCTCAAAAGTTCAGGCGCGATGGAATATACAACGGTCATTTGTGCTTCGGCTTCTGATCCTGCGGCAATTCAGTTCTTGGCTCCTTACTCAGGTTGCGCAATGGCTGAATACTTCAGAGATTCTGGTCGCCATGCTTTGATCATTTACGATGATTTAACAAAACAAGCGCAGGCTTACCGTCAATTGTCTTTGCTTCTTCGTCGTCCTCCGGGGCGCGAGGCCTATCCGGGTGACGTATTTTATATTCACAGCCGACTCTTAGAGCGTGCCGCGAAATTGTCTGAAGAAAAAGGCGGCGGTTCTCTCACCGCCCTCCCAATTATTGAAACTCAAGCAGGAGATATTTCTGCCTACATTCCGACGAACGTGATTTCAATTACTGATGGTCAGATCTTTTTAGAGAGCGATTTGTTCTTTAAGGGTATTCGTCCTGCGGTAAACGTTGGTAAATCGGTTTCTCGCGTGGGTGGTAATGCTCAAATTAAAGCGATGAAACAAGTTGCTGGCGCGTTGAAACTTGAGCTCGCACAGTTTAGAGCGCTTGAGGCTTTCGCGGCATTCGCGTCTGATCTCGATAAAGCATCTCAAACACAGCTCGCGCGTGGTCGCAGACTCGTTGAGCTCTTGAAACAACCGCAATACATGCCCGTCGTCGTTGAAGATCAGGTCATCATGATTTTCGCGGCATCGAACGGTTACCTCGACGTGATTCCTGAGACGGATGTGAAGAGATACGAAGCAGAGTGTTTGCAGTTCTTCCACGCAAAATATTCGAATATCCTCGAGGTATTGAGAAAAGATAAGGCCGTCAAAGACGACACCAAGAAACTTCTCACGGCAGCGATGGATACGTTTAAATCTATTTTTGAAGTGAGTTCAAAAGTTTAAGCAAGAAAGCATAATTACAGATGGCAAGTCTTAAAGACATTCGAAGTAAAATTGAGAGTACGAAAAATACTCAGCAGATTACGCGCGCCATGAAAATGGTATCGGCAGCGAAGCTTCGTCGTGCACAGCAAAACATTGTCAATTTAAGACCCTACGCAAATGGTCTGTTGTCAGTGATCGCTGATATCGCCGAAACCAATCGCCTCGAACACCCTCTTTTGTCTGTCACGCTTGAGCCAAAAAAAGTTTTGGTCGTGGTTCTGACGAGTGATCGTGGACTCTGCGGCGGGTTCAACACGAATGCGTGTAAAGCGGCAGAGAGATACTACCGCGCGAACAAACCCGTTCTCGAAAAGTTTGATTTTATTTTTGTCGGTCGTCGCGCGATTGATTATTTCAAACGTCGTAAAATTACCGCGATCGAAAATATTACGAGCCTCGAAAAAGTGATCTCATATACTTTGGCGGCAAACCTCGCGAACAAACTTCTCGAGCTTTACCGTCATGGTGAATATGACGAAATCAAAATCATCTACAACGAATTCAAATCAGCTATTTCGCAAGTTGTGGTCAACGAAAAACTTTTACCGGTTGACGTTTCTCAAGCGCGCAAAGCCTCTCTAGAAATGGGAGCCGGTGCTCACTTTTCGAAAGACATGATTTTCGAACCGGCGCCAGAATTGATAATCGATCAACTCTTGAACAAACATTTTGCGACCCAAGTTTATCGCACGATGAGCGAGAGTGTTGCTTCCGAACACGGTGCCCGCATGACCGCGATGGAAAATGCCACGAAGAATGCCGGCGAGATGATTAACCTGTACACATTAATGTATAACAAATTAAGACAAGCCTCGATCACGACCGAATTGATTGAAATTACTAGCGGCGCAGAAGCCTTGAAATCTTAGGAGAGCAGACGATTATGGAAATGGGAAAAATTAAACAAGTAATGGGCCCGGTTGTTGACGTTGAGTTCACGAGCGAAATGCCCGCGATCTACACGGCCCTTAAGGTAACAAACAAATCAATTAGCAATGAAGAGGGCAACCTCACTCTCGAAGTGGCACAGCATTTAGGAGACAATGTTTGTCGCGCCATCGCGATGGACTCGACAGAAGGTCTCGTTCGCGGAATGCCCGTAACGAATACGAAAAACATGATCATGACACCTGTTGGCCGGGGCGTTCTCGGACGTATCTTGAACGTGGTTGGACAGCCCGTGGATGAAGCCGGACCAGTAAAAGCTGATGTTCATTGGCCGATTCATAGAGCGGCTCCAAAATTTGAAGACCAATCAACCAAAGCAGAGATGCTCATGACCGGTATTAAGGTCGTCGATCTTTTGGCTCCTTACGCAAAAGGCGGTAAAATTGGTTTGTTCGGCGGAGCCGGCGTAGGTAAGACTGTTTTAATTCAAGAGCTCATCAACAACATCGCAACTCAGCACGGGGGCTTCTCGGTGTTTGCTGGAGTGGGTGAGAGAACCCGCGAAGGAAACGATCTCTGGCGAGAGATGACCGAATCAAAGGTTATCGAGAAAACTGCGTTGGTATTCGGTCAGATGAATGAGCCACCTGGAGCTCGTGCCCGCGTTGCTTTAACTGGTTTGACAATCGCCGAATATTTTCGCGACGTTGAAAACCAAGACGTTCTTTTGTTCATCGAT
The DNA here is from genome assembly GCA_043746635.1 of Bdellovibrionales bacterium. Lineage (GTDB taxonomy): Bacteria > Bdellovibrionota > Bdellovibrionia > Bdellovibrionales > JAMPXM01 > JAYTQQ01. The sequence continues at coordinate 10,123 of JAYTQQ010000196.1, forward strand.
AATATTTTTCGCTTCACCCAAGCGGGCGCAGAGATGTCGGCTCTTCTGGGACGTATTCCTTCAGCGGTGGGATATCAGCCAACACTTGCAACAGACATGGGAGCTCTTCAAGAGCGTATTACTTCAACCAGCAAAGGATCGATCACATCGGTTCAAGCGGTTTACGTTCCGGCAGATGATTACACCGATCCGGCTCCTGCAACGACCTTTACGCATTTAGATGCAACGACAAACTTAGATCGTGATATCGCGGCACTTGGTATTTACCCTGCGGTTCATCCTTTGAATTCAACCTCTCGTTTGATGGATCCAAATATTTTAGGCCTCGAGCATTACAACACGGCTCGTGACGTTCAAGCTTTGTTGCAAAGATATAAAGAGCTTCAAGATATTATTGCGATCTTGGGTATGGACGAATTGTCTGAAGAAGATAAATTGGTCGTATCACGTGCTCGTAAAACACAAAGATTCTTATCTCAACCCTTCTTCGTTGCTGAGCAGTTCACTGGTATGCAGGGCAAGTACGTTGATATTAAAGATACCATTCGTGGTTTCCGCGAAATTTTAGATGGCAAACACGATGAAATTCCTGAACAGGCATTTTATCTTGTCGGAACCATCGAAGACGCTATCGAAAAATCGAAACGTCTCTAATCGGAGTTTGAATGTTTCTTTTGAATTTGTTCACGCCAGAAAAAAAATTGGTTCAGAACCAAGAAGTAGACGAAGTTTTCGTCACGACCGAACGCGGGGAGCTCGACATTTTGCCGGGCCACGCACCCCTTATGACGACTCTTCAACCCGGCATTTTACGCTATCGTCGTAAAGGCGAAACCTCGTATCAGAGTGTTGCCGTCAGCTGGGGTTACTGCCAAGTAGGTCCTCAAGGTTTGAAAGTTCTCGCCGAGACGGCCGAAACTCCAGAGGAGATCGACAGGGAGCGCTTGATCCGCTCGATCAATCTCTCGAACGAAGAGCTTGCTAAAATCGACACCGATGCCGAAATGGTCGAAAAACATCTCAACAAATTGATGCGCTCAAAAGTGCGTAAAGATCTCGTTGAGAACTTTAAACAAACGACTCATTAGTAACGCCGCCGATTCAACACAGAAAAATTTTTTACGACTCTCCCCCGAGAGTCTTTTGGCTCATGGCCCTAAAGACATCTCGATTTCTCATTCTGGTTTACTTCTCAAGGCAGAAGTACAACTTCGGTGGAGAGCCGAAGAGATTGATGCTCAGCCAGTTCTTGTCACAAAAGGTTTGCTCGAGTTTAAGTTAGCCTTTCAAGAAAAAAGGCAGTTTCAAATCGCGGGTCGCGATCTGCTCGATTCTTCAAGAGATATTCAGTTTGAGAAATTTCGTTTCGACGACGGCAAAAAATACTTTGGAGAGTGGACTCGCTCGGGCACTCAAATTTTTTATCAAGATCACCGCAAAAAATTTGATTTCTCATTTGAAAAATCAAGTGTCCCGATCTTGAGTGTCGGAGCTCTTCTATTTTGCGTTTTGCGAATGCCGATGGGACGCGCCGAGGGCGTTTACGTCGGCGCAGATAAACTCTACGCGCTTGAGTTTTTTAAAGAGAAAAAAAACGACTCATCCAACCGTATTCAGATTTATCGCGCTCACTACGGTGAATCTTTTGAAAATAAAACTTTAGCGGCGAGTTTATTTGTCGATGCTGTTTCGGGTGCCTTGAGTGACGGCGAAATTTATCTGCCGATCATTGGCAAAATCAGTTTTTAACTAAATCACTTCTCTTTGTTTTGATCTGCAGAGCTCGGTGCCCGCGCGTTTGCGGTGAGAGAATAAAGATAATCCGCAGTGAGTGCGCCCGAATCTGGGTGCTTAAAATAAATATCTAGAACATCGGCGAAACGTCTTGGATTGTGAATAAGGCTTTGAGACTCAGAATTCACCAAGATAGTTCGTTTCGCAGATTCATCGCTCAAAGCGTTGACGAGTCTTGCACTTCCCGTCCCAGAAATATAAACGAGAGCATAAGCCAACTCGTTCTTTGAGAGTGCGAGGTCAATATGATCAGCAGATATCTGAGCGATATTTTCGAAGTGTGAATTGATTTTTTGCTTGCACGTCTTAAAAGAGCGATAGAACGATTCATTAAGTGAGTATATTAGAAATTTACTCGAAGAAAGGTCGTCGAAATCCAATTTTGTATTATGGCGTCTCGGTTCGCTTCGAGCCCTTGCCTTGTAAGAAGCAAAAATCTTTTCGATCGTTTTTTGTGCGACCGACTGAATGCCCTGGCTGCGAACAACGTTGAGAATATTTTTCGAATCTGGAACCACCGGAAATTCGAAGCTCGCGAATTGTCTTTTAATTTTGAGAGTTC
>JAYTQQ010000197.1:0-4352 GCA_043746635.1 Bdellovibrionales bacterium
CGACGAAGGCCTATCCGCAATCTTGTTTGGATGTCTTTACATCAAAGGGTTATATAGCGGGCTGCCATTCTCTGTACTTAATTTCCTAAAATGAAAACCCAGTGTACCCCATCTCACAAAAAAACTAACTTACGGCATTTAATGACTCCCAAACAAAGCAGAGCATTTCGCGAGCGCAGGCTGCTTTGACTTTGTTGGCAGGTTTACCTTTAAATAAAAGTCTCGTCGATTTTTTATTGAGTCGCTTCATACATCGATCCGCAATATCGATGAACTTGAGGTCAACTCCCTCTCGCCTCAGCTGAAGTTGTCGACTTAGCACCGGGGGCCTCACGGCTGACTGCACGGACTCTGTCAGCACTCGCCGAATATGTTTGTTCCCCATCTTCGTCATTCCAAAACGCATCTCTTTTCCACCTGAACTATATTCTGAGATATCAAGGCCGGCGTAAGAGACAAGTTTTTTAGGATGTGGAAATCTTTTCGGATCGCCGATTTCCAAAATGAAAATCATCGCCGTTAATATATCTATTCCTCGGTAGCAGACGAGAGACTTCACTGAAGTATTATATTTTGGAAGCTCAGATATTTTTCTAACCTCTCCAGCGTACTCGGTCATTCTAGATTGCAGGGAATTAAATTGCGAAAAAAGAATTTCGAAATCTTTGCGAACTGCAGAATGAGTACTTGTGATTTTCACTTTTAACCAGGCGATGTGCGTAGTCGTCCAGTAAGCTTTGCCTTCGCCGTGCTCTTGACGGTAGTTCCAGCCAACTTGCTTGCAAAGGGCAATCATATGTCGCTTGAGTTCCTTTAGCTGGCCCGTCATAAAAGTTCGAGATCGAACAAGCATACGATATGCTTCGTCGTCCTCATTGGGCAGATGCACTGGTGTTAAAAGACCTTTACTAAAATATCTCGCCAATTTTTCGGCATCAAGTCTGTCATTTTTGACTCGGTCGCTTGCTAGCTCGGGAATCAAGCCCGCAGCAATTACGGAGCACTCAAATCCAGCCTTTTGTAATCCTCGGCACAGGTGGAAGCCTGAGTAAGTCGATTCGTAGCAGATGTGAACTGTTGTGTCCTTTGATTTTATTTTTTCGATCGATTTCACCAAATCGGCGAGCACGGCTTTCGTTTTGAAGGCTACTCCAATGTCTTCACCCTCAGGTACCGCATAGCCGTGAAAATTTTTATCGTCGACATCTAGCCCAATGAAAAGTATCTTTTGTGTCATGGATGACTGCTCCTTTTTGTGAAATTACATTTCGTCTTGTACTTCACATGAGTTAACCAGCACTCGGGTAAAAGGGCCAGTCATCCATATCTTCTTGTGATCATTTCACGAAAAGCATTATTTCGAGCTTTCTCAAGCGACAAGTGCCCAGCGACTTCTCGTTTAGCTTTACGCCCTCTTTAATGACCTCTTATTCAAGGTATGCGCTCAAGAATAGTTTGAACATGCCTGAGGATTCAGTTAAAAATGAGCCCCTATGAGGCTATTTGGACCCAAAGAAATTAAGTATTTTGTCAATCGCTGGATTGAGCAGAACAAGAGCTTACTCAAAGGCAAAATCGTTATCGATTTACCCTCTGGTAACGGCGTGACTGCACGAGAATTGAAAAATGTCGGCGCCGAAGTCTTGGCCTACGATCTCATTCCTGAGTTTTTTCACGAAAAAGATATCACCTGTGAATTTGCCGATCTCACAAAAAATTTACCAATCGCTTCAAGTAAAGCGGACTACATTATCTGCCAAGAAGGTGTTGAACATATAGCAGATCAAATCGTGATGTTCAGAGAGTTTTCTCGCATTTTAAAAGTGGGTGGAAAGCTGATTATCACGACCCCTAACTACTCAAGCCTCAAAGGACGAATGAGTTATTTTTTGGGCGAGAGCGAGTATTTTGGAAAGTATATGCCTCCAAACGAAGTCGACAGTCTCTGGTTTACCAATGAGAAGTCAGATTCGGTTTATTACGGACATATCTTTTTAGTTGGCATATTTAAACTCAGACTTTTTGCCGAATTGAATGGCCTTCGAATCCATAAAATCCACTCGACTCGCGTTAATGATACTTCAATGCTCATTATGATTTTGTTTTATCCTTTTATTTTTTGGTTTAATTGGAGCTGCTACCGACGCGCGAACCGCAAAAAGCCAGAAAGCAAAAAACTATGGCTTGAGCTTTTCAAGCTTGGAATTAACCCCAAAGTGCTACTCGACAATAGCCTCTTTGTAGAGTTCATAAAACATGAGAACGCTCAAGAATCCGTTGCCAAACTCAAGCAAAAGCATCAGGCTGAGACATTCATCACATAAGGTATCACAATGGCTGTGTTGGTCTCTGCTTACAAAATTTCAAAATCATTTGGTATTCAAACGCTTTTTAATGAAGCGAGCTTTTTAATTGAAAGCGACCAAAAAATTGGTCTCATCGGGCCCAACGGTGCGAGCAAATCAGACAGGTCAGTAAAATCAAAAACTTTTTCATACTTTGAGGCAAAATTTCGGTCCAAAGTACACAGACAGTTCCGACTCCTAGACAAATTGCAAGATCATCCCAATGTAGGAACGAAAAACGAAGCACGTTTCTAAAGTTTGGAATATAAAGTACGGTTCCGACTAAGATGAGCGACCCAACTGCAATGCACTCGATGACATGATTTCTCATCGAAGTTAGTTTTCCGATCAATGTCGTCTTCGACCCACGGCTGACAAAAATGAGAATCAAATTCGAAATAATCAGTGTCGTAAAGACCAGGGTCCTCGCATCGGCTTCGCCTTGTCCGCGCCAAAGTGCAATTAGAAAGACAGATAAAAGTGCTACGAGAATGCTTGTCCCTCGAACGAAGCTAGGCAGCCATAGACCTCGATCGAACAGGGGTTCTTTTGGATCGCGTGGTGGCAACGACATAATGCCGGCACTCGCTGGCTCAACTTCAAATGCGATAGAAGAAGCGGGTTCAATAATGAGATGTAAAAGCGCAATATGTGCTGGCAGTAAAACCAAAGGTAGCTTAAAGACTGCAGGTAAAATCGCCATGCCCGCTATGGGTATGTGGACTGAAAATAAATAAACTAGAGCACTCTTAAGATTTGCATAGACTCTTCGGCCCATACGAATCGCTTCGACAATCGAACCGAAGTCATCGTCGAGCAAGACGATCGCAGCAGATTCGCGTGCGACATCAGTTCCACGTCCGCCCATTGCGATGCCGACGTGTGCGCTTTTGAGTGCTGGCGCATCGTTAACACCATCACCTGTCATTGCGACGATTTCACCTTGCGCTTTGAACGCTTCAACGAGCTTTAGTTTTTGCGCTGGAGAGACACGCGAAAAAACACTCACTTGACCCAAAGAATTTGCGAGATCAGTAAGTGTAAGTTTCTCCAACTCAGTGCCCGTCAATACTTTTTCGGGATTTTCAAGTCCGATTTTTTTTGCGATATTAGATGCAGTCAATGGATGGTCGCCAGTGATCATGACCACACGAATGCCAGCTGATCGACATTCCGAAACGGCCTTGGGTACTTCTGAACGAATGGGGTCTGCAATGCCGATGAAACCTACAAAATTAAATTCAAATGCCTGCTGAACGTTTGGCAATGGCACGTCTTTCACTTGCGCTTTAGCGACCCCCAAAACTCTAAGGCCTTCGCTCGCCAGTGTTTCAGCGATTTGATTGAACGTCTTGCTTTCCGATGAGCTCATATGGCAAAGGTCAATGACGGCCTCAGGAGCACCCTTTGCGCCTATCACAAATTCGCCACCGACTTTCGGTTTCCAAGCCTGTGTAATCGCGAGCAGCTCTGATGAGATTGGATATTCTTTCTCGAGTGTCCAATCTTTATGGAGGTGTTCGGTACCGCTCAAATATTTGACCCCCGCTGATACAAAAGCTAATTCTATTGGATCAAATGGATCTTGACGACTCGCTAAAATTCCAAATTCAAGAACTTCGTGAAAATCTTCAGGAAGTCCGCTCAAGTCAGGACTCGCCAAATCGATATATTTACCATTAGAAAAAAGCTTTTGAATTCGCATTTGGTTGAGTGTCAGTGTTCCGGTTTTATCAACGCATAATACGGTCGCAGAGCCAAGGTTTTCAATCGCTGGAAACTTTCTTGTCAAAACGTGCCTCCGTGAAAGTCGCCACGCTCCGAGAGCAAGAAATATGGTCAACACTGCGGGAAGCTCATTCGGCAATATCGCCATTGCCAAAGTGAGTCCGGCTAGAAAACCTTCAAGCCAATTACCACGCGTGATAGCATAGCTAACAAAAACAAAAACGCAGATCACTGCCGCTATCCATGCAACACGACGAACAAGCTGCGCCGTTTGAATTT
>JAYTQQ010000198.1:0-1725 GCA_043746635.1 Bdellovibrionales bacterium
TTGAAAATAGTTTGGCGAGAGAATTGCATTCTCTCGCTTTTTCTTTTATACCATCGTATGCATGAGGCAACTCTTAACAATTTTTAGGCTTAGGTTCGAAACTTTGTTTCAACTATTGGAAGGCTTTGTTCGCGCTGAGCTTGTCTAAAAGTTCTTCCGAAATACGAATCCAAAATAAAATTTTATTTTGGGTTTTTTTGTCTTGAGAGTTTGTTAGGTGAATTTGCTAAGTGAATTTGCTAAGTGAATTTGCTAGGTGCGTTTCTAGTTCTGGTTCTAGTTAATTTTTTTGGTTGGTTTTTTTTGGTCCTGTTTAACAAAATAAAGGAGAGGGAATGAGTACAACTCAGATCACAGCCTCTAATCTTCGTATTCGCAAGTCTTTCGCAAAAAATAAACAAGTCATCGACATTCCAAATTTGATAGAATTGCAGAAAAGTTCGTATGAAGCTTTCTTGCAAAAAGATGTCGATCCAGATCGCCGTGGAGATCTTGGACTCAACGGAGTTTTCAAGTCTGTATTCCCAATCAGCGATTTCAACAACACTGCTAGTCTTGAGTTCGTGAGCTACACGCTCGAGCCAGCAAAGTATGACGTTGATGAGTGCCGTCAGCGCGGAATGACTTTCGCAGCTCCGGTAAAAGTGACACTTCGTCTTATTGTTTTTGATATCGACGAACAAACTGAAGCGCGAAGTATTCGTGACGTAAAAGAACAAGAAGTTTACCTCGGAGAAATCCCATTGATGACCGCGAACGGATCGTTCATCATCAACGGTACAGAGCGCGTTGTTGTGTCTCAGTTACACCGTTCTCCTGGTGTGTTCTTTGATCATGACGGTGGTAAAAATAACGTCAGCGGAAAATTAATTTACTCTGCACGTGTCATTCCATATCGTGGTTCTTGGCTCGATTTCGAATTCGATCAAAAAGATCTTATTTATGTTCGAATCGATCGCCGCCGTAAATTTCCAGTTACTATTTTATTGAAAGCTCTCGGCGTAAGTGCTGAAGCACTTCTCGCATATTTCTATGATCTCGATCTCGTTCATGTTAAAAAAGGTAAAATGTATCGCAAGCTCGATATCGACCGCATGGCCGGGCAGAGAGCAATTGCAGACATCGTTGATCCAGCTTCAGGCGAGGCACTTGTTAAAGCAGGCCGACGTATTACTCGCGCAGTTGTGAAGCGAGTTAAGGCGCTTGATCTTCAAGAAATTGAAATCACAAATGCTGACCTCGAAGGTAAAGTCATCGCAAAGCCACTCATCGACGAATCAACTGGTGAAATCATTGCTGACGCCAACGCTGAAATGAACACCGATGTTCTCACGCGCTCTATGGCGGCAGGGATCACCGAATTCCATTTGATTTTCTTTGACGGTTTATCGGTAGGTCCTTACCTCCGAAATACTCTCCTTGTCGATAAAGTCGGAACCAGCGAAGAAGCTTTGCTTGAAATTTACAAGCGCTTACGACCTGGCGAACCGCCAACTCAAGAAGCTTCTGAAGGATTCTTCAGACGTTTATTCTTTGACCCAGAAACTTATGACCTAAGTGAAGTGGGTCGTTTGAAGATCAATCACCGTTTCTCAATTCCATTTGAAGAGACTCCTGTTGATCATAGAACTCTCACAAACAAAGATATTCTCTCAGTTGTAAAAACTTTGATTGATCTTAAAAACGGTCGTGGTGTTGTCGATGACATCGATCATCTTGGTAACA
>JAYTQQ010000199.1:0-6562 GCA_043746635.1 Bdellovibrionales bacterium
TGGCCGATCTAAGGAACTTGAGAGTACCGAATTTTAGTGCTCGAAATGTCTCAACAATCATGCGCTGTCCTTCGGCACGCTTAAGATCTAATTTATCGAATGAATTTCTCAATATTAGCCGCTGTATTTGAAGCACGTAGAAATTCTGGCAGAGTATTTTTGAGTGAATTCATAACGTGAATTCATAACAGCTCCGGGGACCGTTTCTAAAATTCATTCCGCGATAATTCATCAGGACGTAACCTTATGTATTTCGGAGTTTTGACATTATTTTCGTATTACGATTCGCGTCTATACCAGCAGCAAAGTTATTGGATAGGTTTGTGCAGTTAGAATCCCGAAAGCAAAAAAACGTTTTTGCACAGGAGAATTCCACATGAATCACTTTAGAATATGCCGTACATATGTCCTGGCTTTGTCTTTCGTGCTTTCTTTGTCTCATCAGGCTTTGGCAGACGACACATCAACGGTTGAATCGAAAATGCTTCAAACAAAACTTGATAATTTTGCGAAGCGAGCGGCCTTAACCGACGTTAAGATAAATATTTTCGACGATTACGTAAGAGGCTATTATGACAAAAATCAATACGGGCCACTTCTCCTAGGCACAGTTGCTGGTGGCGCTTTTGGGGCGGCCGCCGGCTTCAAATTGTCTGGCGAAATGAACGATCTTTTGAGGCTTGGTACGACCATGCGAAGGATTTCTGAAAGCGGTTCTGGTTTTAGTGTTATCGGAGCGGCTGCAGCCATCGGAGCAATTGCATTTTCTTACTATTTCGTTTCTTGGGAAAATAGATCTCAAGTCAAAATTAACTACACTAAATATCTTATGAGTCTCGACACTGCCGGAATTGAAGTTGAGTCAGCGAATTTAAAATCCGAGCAAGAGTCAGAGCGAAAAGAGTATGATGCTCTTGTCGCAAAGAAATAGGAAAATGATCTTACGGTTCATTCTTTCGATTTCGTTCATGTTCATCGTTTCGGCGAGGATCATGGCATGAGTTGTAAGACTCAGTCTGCGGCCAATAAACAAAGCGCAAATTCCGAGAATACTATAACTCGCGAATTCAAAACAAGCTTGAATAATATATTTGAAGAAATTAAGACCAGAGAAATCGAAATGCGAATATCTCAGATAAATTTAAAATCGAAGTGTCGAATTGCTCTCGAAGGATTCAAGCGTCCTCAAGTCATATTGGTGGCGGCCTTCTCATGACTGCTGCCCATGTTTTTTACATGGCTCCCGACTTTACTTCTGGAAAACTACCGATCCTTTTTTTATATGACAATACATCGCAAATGATTGGCTTGGCCACTTCAGACGATTATGAACTGCTTTTGCCAGCAGGCTCCCAACTTAAGGAAGGACTCACTATTGACGGACGAAAAATTCAAACGCCAGAGCCAGATATTATTATTGTTCGATTTAGAACAGCACTGGTTGAGAGAATATCAAAAATGCCGAATGTGAAATTATCAACGTATGAACCGAAGAGGAATGAAAATTTAACGGTTGCCGGCTTGGGGTCAGCGGTGTCGGAATCTGGGATCGAAAGTGAGTATTCCCCATCTCAATGGCGAACTGGTCGCGTGATGTAAGGCGGTAGGATGAATAGCTCCAATTTTTCATAGATTCAAGATAACATGCAATCACATAACGCAAGGATTTATGTAGAGCTCTACGAAAGGCCAAACTTCAACGACCGCGTCGATACTCGATGAGAGAGATTGATCTCTAGGCTACGATTGAGAGACGGAGACTCAAATATGATAAAGCGAAATATTGTCGCAGCAGCGGCCTTTTTTATTCTTGCGACCGGACTTGGAGTTTTCTCTACGAATATTTTTTTGTCGCTCAAGCGAATCCCGGCAGGCGAAGCGAAGCTTCAACTCGGTCAAGAGACTATCGCTCCGAATGAAGAAGCCGATTTTACAGATTTCATGATGAGAATCAATTCGGTACAAATGAAAAATGCGAAAGAAACCGGTGGCGGAGTCGTTCATCGAGGCTTTCACGCTAAGACTCACGCGTGCGTTCGCGGAGAATTGCGCATCTCTTCAGACGCGGAAATCAATGCGGGCCTCGCCCGAGCGAATCAGCTGTTACAAGCGCAGAAAAGTATGATCAAAAGAATGACCAGCATATTTGCCTCGGTGCCTGACAGTGCTCTTACCGATATCGGTGTGACCAGCGTTCAGGCTTTTCGATCTGGTGTTTTTTCGGAGGGTGAAAAGTCATTTCCTCTCTGGGTTCGATATTCAAATGCAAGCGGGGCCATTCAGTCGGACGAGAAAAGTGACGCCAGAGGAATGGCCGTAAAAGTAATGAGTGTGCCCGGCAAAAAATTTTTGAAAGATCGAGAGAGTGACACGACTCAAGATTTTTTAATGACGAATAAACCAAGAGGAACAACCGACGACGCCAGATCCTTTATGGAATTTGCCGAAGCAACTTCCCCCGGCGGAAATTTACCTGAGTTTTTTCTTAAGCACCCAGAATTAAATAAATTTAAAGAAATCGTCATTATTACAAAAGTTTCGAAACAAAAAGGGGATAGCCTTCTTAATAAACAGTATTGGAGTGGAGTACCGATTCTGCTTGGTGAGAGGGCGATTAAATTCAATGTCACTCCTTGCAAAAAATTGCCTGAAAACAAAAATCTCGAAAAATCAGAGTCGCGCTTCAAGCAAGATTTAACAGCCCAGCTTACTCAGGCAGATGTTTGTTTTGATTTTAATATTCAGTTTCAAGTCGATCCGGTTAAGACACCTATCGAACACGCTCTTACCGAATGGAAAGAGTCAGATACTCCATCGATCAAGGTAGGTCAGATTGTTTTAAAGAAACTGTCTGAAGGCCAAGAGCTTTCGTCAGACGACCATGCTTGCGAAGGTTTGGCGTTTAATCCGTGGCATGCGCTTTTAGAGCATCGCCCACTAGGAAATATGAATCGTGCAAGGCTCTACGTTTACAAAGCGAGCCAAGCCGGGCGGCATGCTGACCCGGCTGAGCCCTCAGGTTACTAGTTTGTCGGCCAAGGGTTGAACGCATTGATCAGCCCACCTACGGGTTTGATGCGGCTTAAAATCGGTGCGAGCTCGGGATAATGTCTTTCGAGCAAAACCTTCATTGATGCCTTATCGATGTAATCCAGTCCGGCCTCGGTGTAAACTTCTGGAGTGTAGTCAGTCGTATAAAAGCGATCAGCCTGGAGTCTGCGTGCCGCCATCACGATAAATATTTGAAACTGAGTTTCGCCAAAACCAAAATAGCGCGGGCGAAACTGTTCTGCGAGACATCCGACCATGAGATCGATTTTTTCGATATCATTTTGGTAAACTTCTTTCAGATCCCTCAGTTGTTGAGCCGAAGTTTCGTCGAGATGACCCATATCAAAAAGGTCTTCAAATCTCGAAATAGGGTTCAAATGAATGAGTCTTCGAAATTCATTGTAGCGGGGCACGCCTCTTTCGCGGTCGCGAATAATGTCTGTCGCGGCAAGGTCGATTTTTCCGAATGGGGTATAACCAATAAGTGGAACTTCAATGTTTTGCATGAAACGCGGAAAATTATTGAGAACTAAAGCTCCTGGATGAGAAATTCCGAATGAGTAAAACAAATCTTTCATTTGGTAGAGATCAGTGATTTTGTGCGAGTTCTGATCGCGAGTATCAACGATATTGACATTCCGATCATCGTTCGCATCGTTCTGCTTCATCATTCGAACGAGGTGCAAACTTTCTGGCAAAAGCGAGTGCATGCGATAAACCGAGATAAATTCTTCGGTCAAAGTATAGGGAACGTCTTGAAGATTCTTTTTATTACCGACGATTCCGAGAAATTTCGTGAAAGTAAATCTCTCGATCTTTTCGTTTGAGGTTTTGAGGCTGCCCGTCCAATTGTTGTGCATCGCTTTGCCCAAAAGAGGGTTTGGTAAAATAGCGGGAGTCCACTCAACGGTATGAATTTTTGCGATGATCGCGGAATTGATGAGGCGTGCAACATCAAAACGTTTTTGTTCGTTCCAGGCGGGATTGTTTTTCGCAAGCATGTCGCAGATTGAATTATGCTCGAGAACGAAAAGATTGTGGAGCATGCTGAGCCCGAGCCACCAGTTACGTTTGAATCCAGTTTGTTCGACTCCGTCATTGGCGATTGGCAACCGATCATTTTCAACTTTAATTTTGCAAGTCTTCATGCCTGACTCGGTCGAACTGTCGGCGCGAAGTTTCAATTGAGTTTCGAGATTGCTTCCGTAAATTTGTGAGCCGTCAAACCAATGCGTGTTTTCGTTACGGTAAGTCGGAGCACGCAAATCTGCCTCGTGAGTTTGGTCGATATGGGTGCGGGGAAGAAACATCATCGCGTTCCCCATTGGATCTCCGGATAAGCCAGTCGCCGGTACCATGTAATAAGGAGGAAGCGCTTCGTTTTGATCATGACTAAACCAATCGTGAGTCATGAACTGAATCCAAGAAGCGGCCAAGAGATTTAAGAATGGGATTTCTTGAAATTTTTTGCGAGTCAGTAACTTGTAGCTGATCAGTCGTGGGTTCGGATTCATTAAATTTTTTATGTCAGGATGGGTATTGGGGGTCGGAACATTTCGTCCGAAGCGAACTCCAGTTGAGCCCATCGCGGGGTTCGCTAAATCGTTGCAAGTGCCGTCGGCGGTTCTTGCGGTTACCGTTTCTGGGCCACAAATAATTTTCATTTTAGCGTATTCATTTGCGGTCGTTGTATCGTGAAGTGCATTTTTAATCAGCCAATTATGAGTATCGATGAGATCGCCCATCGCAGAAATCGAAAGCCCGAAAATGACCGCCGGGCTATCCCAAGACCATCTTTTCCAGGGACTGCCGAGGCTTGGCTCTCTAACCTCAAGGGGTTCGATGGGCTGATGGCTTGCGTGTAATGGCCCCCCAGCGAGGAGGATTGCCGTTAGTAAAACCAAACTTAAATTTTTTGCTTTCATCAGAGACCTCATCTGTTTGTCATTCTATCTTGATAGGAAAGCAAAGGAAGTGCCGGTCAAAGCGAGCCACGTAGAGGAATTAACTCGTAAAAGTGCATGCTCGCTCATTTACGCCTATGGGCTGTTTAGGAGTTCGACAGCTATGGTGAACGATCACTTCGCAAAACATCTGGTCCGCGTTGTGCCCAGCAGCACAGATGACCTTGACGGAGTCTATAAAGAGTTACTGAAGGTGGGGGTGAAGTTTCATGCTCCACCAGCGTTACGAAGCAAGAGTGAAAGAAAAATCGGTTGGATGAACGAGATTTTGGGGCACGAGATGGGGCAGAGCCGTGACTCTATCTGACAAAGAAACAAATTCCTAGAAAATGAAATGAATTTCTAATAGTTTCGAGCGGCGATCGAAACTAACATTTTCTAAAGGGAGATTTTGTGAAAAGCATTTTGACAGCTCTAGTAACGGTATTTTCAGTAGGCGCGATGGCCGATACTCCGGCAAAGATGAGCTGCGATTGGACCGACGCTCAGGGTACTCAGATTTTAAAAAGTTTTGCGAGTATCGTTTATAAAAGTGTTGTTCCTGGTTTGGTTGCTAAAGGTGTTGCGGTTCCGTCAGATCCAGAAATTAACTTGTATAAAGATACCAGCTCAAGTTCTGAGGGCAAAACTTATAACATTTTACTCGTCGAATTCGGTTTGGCGGACGGCACAAAACTGATCGTGACGACGGATTCAAGCTCACACAGTCTTCCACTCAAATTACTCGATCAATCTGACGCGCAAGGTGCACTTAGCGTATGTGAAGTTCTAACCAAAGATCTCATTATTCAGGAAGTTCTTAATGAAGAGACGGGCGTCGAAGTTCTCAGCGTCCATCAGCCGATGGCTGATCAATTGGTTCTTCAATACGCTCCGAATCCAGTACAATAATAATGCGACGGCTATAGCGCCGGAGCATCATCGTCATCGAAGAGCACTCGCGCTCGAGCTGCTTACCTGGTACGTTCAGAGGCAGGAAATTTAGCACTCAAACTTGAAACTGAGATTTCTAAGCCTGAAAAAACAAAGTCGATCCGAAAAAAGCCAACCCTTTTTTAGAAAGTTGCAGCTCATAAAATCACGATAAAAACAGAAAACTATTTGTTCAGGGAGTGTGAAGATTCGTTGAAGCATCAAAAAATTAATTTCACCTCTCTCTTTGACTCTCTAAACTAAGGGTGTTGTGCTTGATTCCTCAAGTGAGGAAACTCGTGAAAGCTGATTCAAATCAAAAAACATACGGTAGCGAAATAAATTTTCGTCTTTTGACGGATAAGGTTCCGGCTTTTGTTTCTTTCATGGATGCCGAAAGACGTTACCAATTTGTGAATCGTGCATACTGCGATTGGTTTGGACTACAGGCTCACGAAATCGAAGGTCGCACTTGCGCGGAACTTCTTGGAAGTGCGGTGTATGATTTTGTAAAGCCGTTCGAAGACGACGCCTACGAAGGCAAACCGGTGAGTTTTGAACTCACTTTAAGACGGCTAGGTGAAGAATATATCAATCTAGATACCGAATATACTCCGGTCATAGACTCTGCAACT
>JAYTQQ010000200.1:0-2479 GCA_043746635.1 Bdellovibrionales bacterium
GACCGCCGCCGTAGGAACCGTATATGTTGAATTGATAACTTGAACGGGAATCGTCACGCGAAGCTCTCCGCCTAAGATAACGTCGGCCGTTTCAACGGGCCCCCATGTGCTTCCCGAACCAAACTGTGCGCACTCAACAACGGGATTTGAACCTAGAGCGCTCGTCACCGGAGTCAAAGTCGTAGTCCCT
The DNA here is from genome assembly GCA_043746635.1 of Bdellovibrionales bacterium. Taxonomy (GTDB): domain Bacteria; phylum Bdellovibrionota; class Bdellovibrionia; order Bdellovibrionales; family JAMPXM01; genus JAYTQQ01. Next base: position 191 of record JAYTQQ010000200.1, read on the forward strand.
AGAGCCGAACCGAAAACCCTCAGTCCGTAGCTACCGGTATCGAGCAAAATATTAGGAATGGTCGTGCAAGTATTCGTTCCCTTCTGGCAAACCGTAACGCTCACGCAAGGCTCATTGAGATAACCATACACTCCGCAGTTGCCAACATTCACAGTCATCACATTTGCAGCCGATGAACCTTGATTGAGAGGAGTCGTCACTCCCGGCAAATTCGAACCCGGAGCCGCCGAACTGGTATTGCTTCCCGTGCAGCCCACCAAGAAAGCGGCATGGGCCACAGTAAAAACAGAAATTAATTTTCGAATCATTTGAAATCCTGAAGAGAAAATCCTGAAGGCAAAAGGTTTGGATCGTAAGCCTGTCCGTGCACATCACGCATATGACCAGACATACGTACAGACACTTTCGAAGATTTTAAATTAATCGGAGCACGTCCGACGGTTTTTGGCTGTTCACCTCTGAGCTTTTGATATTCGGAATGGTAGCTACCGAGAACGGCAGTCAAATCAGGGTGCGTAATGCCTCTCCAGGTGACGCCAAAAACGGTTCCGCTGGGTAAGATATATTCATGAATTGTAGTGCCGTTCACAACACTTTCTTGAACGCTATATTGAGCATTACTCTGGCTGAGTTTTTTCTGCCCGGCGGTTTGGGCACTCACTGCTTTTTCACCTAGGGTGCAAAATGCATTGCTTGAAAATAAAATTCCGAAAGCTAAAACAAGTGTCTTTAATCTGATGTTTAATCTCATGTTTAATTTCATTTTTCAAACCTTTGGAGGAAGAGGAAAATCAAAAACCTACTTTAAGTTTACGCTACAATCCTGTCAAAATTGTGCAAAATTTATTTTTTTATCAAAATGAATGAAATGCAATAAGTAAATCTGAGGGTTAAAATTTATCTCATTTTGGAGCAGACGAAACAGCCACTTGCAGCAGCCTACACCCTCACATCAACCGGAAGCTTTAGGGTCACGCAGGCCCCGGGCTTGCCGTCAGCACGATTTGAAACGACAAGAGTACCGCGGTGAACATCAACGATCGCCTTCATGATAACCGAACCAAGACCTACCGACAGTCTTCCCGAAGTTTGACTTGATCCCAAGACTCGACTGACACGTCTCTCTCCGAAAGTCTTGAGTACTTCAGCAGAAAAACCAGGGCCATCGTCTTCCATGATGATTTCAACTTCGCGCGGATTTTCTTGGCGCATCTTTACGCTCACTTGCGAACGCGCAAAAGAAAATGCATTTTCGAATGAATTTCTTAAGAGTCGTCGTAACAAATGTGGATCTCCAAAAATTTCAAAATTCGGCTGAGCCATCGTTTTATCAATTTTAATTTTAAGTTGCTTCTCGCTTTGTTTCTTTTGTGCCGACGAAGACTCTTCTTGAAGAAGATCGATAATCGAAGTCGAAACTTGCCTGAGATTATAACGTGGTTCGCTCACCTGTGCTAATACGAGAAGGTCCTCAACTAATTGCTCAAAATAATCAATTTCTTTAAGCGATAGAGCCATGAGCTCGGCGCGGAGTTGAGGCGTAAGGCTATCGCCTTTAATATAAACGGTCTCGGTAAGATTTTTAAGTGAGGCGACGGGAGTTCTGAGATCATGAGCAAGCTCTTGAAGAAGTTTAATCCGGGTCAGTTCAACTGATCGGACCTGATCAACGAGCCTTTCGATTTCGTCTGCCATTTTATTAAAGCGGCTCATAACTTGCCCTACTTCGTCGAGCTTCGTGATCGGAAAACGCACTTTCAAATTACCTTTTTGCAATTCTGAAATGACTGAGTCGGCAAGTTCAACATTTTGCTTCATAGAACGAAACATGATAAATAAGGCAACGCCGATTCCGAAGAATAGAGAACTAGCATAAATCGCGAGCGAAGCGATAAACACGGTGCCCTCCCCTTTTGTTGGACCCGAAGACGTCAGAACAATATATTGCGGGGGTTCTCCGCTGAGCTTTGCGATATCGTAACCAGAAGGATCATGGCGTTCATGTGACCCACCCGACACTTGCTCGTGAACTTGGACGGGCTTTTTCACTTTTGCCCATTCAAAATTGAGCTTCGAATTTTTCGGATAAAGAATAGTGCCGTCTTCCGAAACTAATTGGTACCGCCGAGGGAGCGAAGCCTCGGCCGAAGTTTGGAGCCGCTCGATCACTTCCATGCGTTGCTCGGTCGGAAAGCTGTCGATGAACCTTGAAAAGAAAACCGCCGGAGAAGGACCAAACCGCTCTTGCACTGAGTTTACTAAGTACTGGGTCATAAAATAACCCACAAT
>JAYTQQ010000201.1:0-11889 GCA_043746635.1 Bdellovibrionales bacterium
ATCTAAAGACTATCACAACCCATATACTGCTCCTGAACAAACGATGCATTATGCCCCGATTCCTCCTCGGAATTTAAATGCTTAAACTCGTGGCTGACGTGGTATAAATGAGATCAAAATCTTGGGGCATTTTTATTCGATTGGGGCAAATCCATCACTCTTTACGTCAAATGAAGCAACTTGTTTCATTTAGAGGTGGTTTCGAAACTGCAATAGGTATCTTTGAAATGAAGAAGGTTCACCCTTCAAACTTACAAAAACCAAGGAGATAAAGATGTTTTCGATTAAGTCAGTGCTTACCTACGCCGGCCTCGTCGCCGGACTCTCAGCGTGCAGTCACATGCCACCGATTCAAGAATACACAGCGACAGCAAATCCAACAGACGAAATTCAAAAGTTGGATGCAGACATGACAACTGCCGATCGCAATCAGGTTGAAATTTTATCGCCTGCGAATTACGAGAACGCACGCGTTTCTCTTAAGGATGCTAAATCTGATTTAGCTGATCAGAAAGACAATGCAAAGACCTTGCACGAAGTTGCAAAAGGACGCGCCTATTTAACCCAAGCACTTGCCGTGGCTCAAACTGCCCACTCAAATGTTGATGACGTCATCACCGCGAGAGGCCAAGCGATCGCAGCGGGTGCCCCGACTCACTTTGATAAAGAATTCGCGACCATTGATCGCAACTTTCGCGAAGTCACTCGTGATGCCGAAAAAGGTGATTCTGATGAATTAATGAAAAATAGAAGTAAGCTTCAAAAAGAATATCTTGATCTCGAACTCGTTTCGATCAAAGCCGATAACTTAAATAAAGCAAAAGACACTATCAAGCAAGCACAAGGCGAAAACGCAAAAAAATATGCTCCCCGCACGCTTGCGATCGCTTTAAAAAGTTATGAAGACACCGACGCTTACATCACGGCAAATCGCCATGATCCAGAAGTTGCGACTAAATCTGCCGAGACCCTCACAAAGGCTCAGCATCTATTGAAAATCACGCGCTCTGCAAAGTCAGACAAGAAAACTTCACCTGAAGAGCTCGCTCTCCAGATGGAACAAGAACAAGGAAAAGTGATTCAAGAACAATCTGAAGTTCAAAAAAGAGATTCTGAACTTGCAAATAAAGAGTCTGAACTTCAAGGAAAAGATGCACAGTTAAACGGCGCGGCCCTCGCTCTTCAGAAAAGCAATAGCAAAGCTCAAGCCGAAAAAGATTTCAATGCAAAATATGCAACAGCTCGCGCGGAGTTTAGCGATAGCGAAGCTGAAGTTTACAAACAAGGTGATGATCTTGTCATTCGCCTTAAAACTTTGGACTTCCCGACTTCGAAAGCAGTTTTGAAAGCCGCTAACTTCTCTCTTCTCGCTAAAGTTCAAAAAGTAATTAAAGACTTCGGTGATAGTTCAGTTGTTGTTGAAGGTCATACCGATTCAGTCGGCGGCAAAGTTGCCAATGAAAAATTATCGACAGCTCGCGCAGAAGCGGTTCGTGAATACTTCGTAGCAAACGAAGTAGTTCCGGCTGAAAAAATTACGGCTGTGGGATATGATTTCCAAAAACCACTTGCATCTAATAAAACAGCAAGCGGACGAGCTCAAAATCGTCGCGTTGATATTCGTATCCAACCAGAAAAAACAACTTCGCTGTAAAATTTTTTAGATGAATTATTAAAAAGCCAGCTCGAGAAATGAGCTGGCTTTTTTTTGTAATCAATCGCCTCTGCCAAATCCATTAACATGATCTGTGTTGCATCTCGAGATAGCCAAAGCGTGCCAAGCCAATTTTGATACGTTCTAGAGGGCTTTATACAAGAAAATAACAGTATTTTTCTGCGCCGCAAACACCTTTTATTCGATTTGAAATGATCAACTTTTTTTCACGTTACCGAATGCGGGCACTCACACAAAAGGGATGCCAGCTCAGGTGTCGACAACTGAGTCATGTCCAAGCCTTAATCGAAAAAACCAACAATCATGTCGCCACGACCTTTGTCCGTTAAGTTGTTGTAAGGAGAGAAGACCATCTCTCCTTCAAGGAGAACCTATGAAATTTCTCATTCTTACTTCGCTCATTATCTTTGGCTGCCAAAGTAACCAATCGAGCTTTAGCTTGATCCCCACCGGGCAAACTTTCAAACAGTCTGCAGACTCGGTGAATAGCAAAATTGACGTCTTGTGGGTCGTTGATAATTCTGGATCGATGTCTCCATCGCAAACCAATATGGTTAACAATTTTTCTGCCTTCATGACGAATTTCGTATCGAAAGGTCTTGATTACCAAATGGCGGTTACGACAACTGATGCTTACAGAGCCGGCGCATACTTTCAAAATGATTCGAGTCTCTCGCTCTACAGAGACGGCGCAACTTACACCGTAAATAATGTCACCTACAATAAACACACCGGAATTAACATGCTTTACCCTGGAGTGATCGGCAACATCCTCGGGGCTTTTGAAATCAACGCATTTCAAGGAGATCAAGGTTCTGGAGATGAACGCGCGTTCTCTAGTATGATGGCCTCTATTAACAATCCGGCGAATCCTCATTTAGTTAGAGCCGGTTCTTACCTCGCGATTATTATTCTCTCAGACGAAGATGATTTCAGCAGCAACACTCGTGTTGAATATAGCTTCGAGGCAAAAGGACAAAATGAAACTCAAGCGCAATACAATGCAAGATTCGTTTCTGATCATAATTATACTTACACGGGTCTCGATACCGTCGACAGTTATATCTCGCAGCTCGATATTCTCACCGGCAGCACACCGACGCTGAAGCATTATAATGTCTCTGCGATCACCGTAAAAGATGATATATGTAAAAATACCCTCTTGTCTTCGGGCTCTTCAACTTCGATCGTCGGTCAACGCTACATCGATCTCGCAACACAAACCAACGGCGTTATCGGAAGCATTTGCGACACTAATTTTGCAGGCTCTCTCAACAGTATTCAAGAAAAGATCTTAGAGCTATCAACTGAATTTTATTTACAGCGCACACCAAATGTTTCGTCCATTTCGGTCCTCGTGAATTCGATCGCGATCGGTCATGACGACACGAACGGCTGGAGCTACGACGCAGCTAATAATGGCATCGTATTTCACGGCACGTCTATTCCGGTTGCGGGAGCAGACATTGCCGTTAATTTTGACCCGACGACGATCAAATAGGTCGTTCTGGGACACCCGAGCGAAAACACTAAGATTTGAGTCCTGTCGAGCCGATAAGAGGCTATGAGTAGAAAAATTGATCTCGATACAATGAGCAGCAACCACTCAGGCCTTAAAGGTTTTTTCGAAACATTTTTGAGACGATTCAAGGCGGTGGCTCATTTAGGATCGATGATCCCAGTTTATTTTGGCGCGTGTCTCTTACTCGGCACAAGTCTCTGGCCTTCGGTTACGCTTTTTAGATTCGTCTCACATTCAATCGAAAATTCAAGGTGGTGGATTCAAAATATCGGATACGCAATGTCTCTCTCGACCGGATTTTTTCTTTACGGATTCACCCTTATTTTCTTAGCTCCTCTCGTGAATTTATTTTTAACCGGTAAGCTCAAAGCGTGGCGAGGTCCCTACTATTCAGCTGAATCTTTTAGATGGTTTTTGCATAACGGGCTCACCTATCTCGTTCGTTTTACATTTCTAGAATTCGTCACTCCGTCACCGGTGTCTCTTTTATTTTACCGCATGATGGGAATGAAAATCGGAGAAGGTACCATCATCAATTCGACATGGCTTTCTGATCCTTCGCTCATCGAACTCGGCAAGAAAGTCACCATCGGCGGGAGTGTCACGATCGTCGCCCATTACGGGCAAGCTGGATTGCTCATCATCGCTCCGGTCAAAATTGGTGACGGCTGCACCATCGGTATTAAAGCAACAATCATGGGTGGAGTCGAAATCGGCGCAGGAGCTCGCGTGATGCCTCACTCGGTTGTTTTGCCAAAGACCGTGATTGGTGCGGGTGAATCTTGGGGTGGAGTTCCTGCTGTGCGCCTTGATGACAAGCGCGATCAAAAAGTTGCTGCTTAAAACTACTTGAGGAGCCCTAGTAATTCAGAACCAAATTGTTCGAGCTTATCTTCGCCGATGCCGTACACCGATCTCAACTGATCAAGATTCTCAGGTGCCTTCACGACGATGTCTTTCAAAGTTCGATCACTAAAAATAATAAATGCTGGAGTATCGAGAGCCTGCGCTTTTTGTTTACGCCATGATTTCAGTTTCTGAAATTTTTCTTCTTGGCTACGATCTAAAGATGGGCCCATGTTCGAGCCGGCTTTTCGGGGCTTACGTCGTAAGACGGCTCCTGCACGAGTGGCCTCCGAAGAATCTTCGCCGGCAGAAAATTCTGCTTCGGCGTGTAAACGTTGAACTTTCGAAGAAAGCATCTCGGCAAGAACTTTACTCACACGACGCTCCGACTCTGGCAAACACGTATCGCAATGACCACATGATGTGATTCGATTCACGTCTTTGTAGTATGTGAGAATTTCGGCGTGACGACACTCCCCACCTTCGGAGTAGTTGATTAATGCATCGAGATTCTTCCAGCGGGCGTCTTTAATTTTTTTCGGAGCATTTGAATTTTGAATAAAGAATGATTGAAGACCTTTATCTTTTGGAGAGTAAAGCATCAAACAAGTTGAGTCTTCTCCGTCTCGGCCCGCACGGCCCATCTCTTGGTAAAGTGAATCTATCGTAGATGGCATTTGGTAATGCACGACGAGTCTGACATCCGCCTGATCGATACCCATTCCGAAAGCGTTCGTCGCAACGAGAATGCGAAGATCTCCCTGCGCGTAAGCTTCTTGCGTGCGCGTACGTTGCTCAGAACTCAAGCCCGCATGGTAAAATCCGACAGATTTTGATTCACGAGAAACCAGTGACGCTACTTTTTCGGTCGTGTTGCGAGTTCCGCAATAAATAATAATTCGACCGTTTGGAAAATGCTGAATAGCCTGACGTAAAAGTTTGTTCTTAGACTCTTCGTCTTCGCAGTACTCAACTTGGTAATAAAGATTCGGCCGATAAAATCCGTAAACTTTTCTCTCGGGCTCAATAAGTTGGAGTTGTTTTGCGGCATCATCTAAAACAGTTGGAGTGGCCGAAGCGGTCAATGCCAATGTCGGAACATCGGGCCTTAGTTTTTTTAGAAATCCAAGCTTCGAATAATCTTCTCTGAAATCATGTCCCCACTGCGACACGCAGTGGGCTTCATCGACCGCAAAGAGTGCGATGTCTCTTTTGGCGATCCACGTTTTGAATCCGTCTTTGCCCGCACGTTCGGGCGATAGGTATAAAACATAAGCTCCGCCTTTGCGAATTTGCCTGAAGACTTCATGTTTCTCTTCTTCTTCTTGGCCAGAGTGAACGGCCCCCGCAGGAATACCCATGCGGTTCAAAGATAAAACTTGATCTCGCATCAAAGCAATCAGCGGAGAAATCACAATGACGAGCTTATCAAAATAAACAGCCGGAAATTGAAAACACAAAGACTTACCGCCCCCAGTTGGAAGAACGGCCATCACGTCACGTTTTGCAATCACCGAATTGATGATTTCACTCTGCCCTGCACGAAAATTTTTGAGCTTAAATTTGTCGTGCAAAAGGTCTAGAATTTTTTGATTTTGATCTGGCATTTGAACATCAACTATAAATCCATCTTCGATCAAACATCAAGCGCAATTCTGCTACTACCCTCATACTCGCGCGACCGACTGTCTATTACGGCGCCTCTTACGGAGTGGCTCCCGTGATGGTACCAGCTCCTTATCCAATCATTAGACCCATTGGCGTACGACTTCGACCAAGCTGCGACCGACAAAATCGTCGCGGCTCTCGCGGCAGCTCAGGACGGTGATGGTGCGACTGCAGCTAAAACTTTAGGCCTCACGAAAGCCATGGCAGATGAAATGAAGGCCGGATCTCTTTCAGATGATTCTGCTGACCAAATCGCGAGCGCGGTTGGCTCTTCAAAAGAATCAATGCGGAAATATGTTCACGACATCAACGACGCAACGAAGGCTCAGAATATTCCGCCATCGCTTTTTGATATCAGCAACTGTGACGACCATTGCGGTTAAGGCCTGTCATAAAAAAAGAGAGCCGTCCTTGGCTCTCTTTTCCTGTCAAAAACTTGTTCCTGAAATTTGACTTCCAAAAACAAAGAAAATTTAGTTGGTTTGGTACGGACCCGCCACGCAAGCGTTCAAAGCATTGTCCCATTCGCCTTGAATGGTGTAAATCGCATTCGCAGCTTTCAGCTCACCATTCTTATCGGCGCAGATGTCGGCCATCTCTTCGCCCTTGTTTGTATTCCAGGCTTGTGGATAAGCTGGCTTGTCTCCCGGAGTCGGAAACGCATCGCTCACCGCTTCAAAAAACTCATGTGAAGACACAATCGTGCTTTGTTTCAAACGCTCGGTTGAAAAACCGCAACCGAACGAACAACCAGTCGACGAAAGATCTGGCATAATTCCGTAAAATACACTTCCGAATTTCGAAGATGCGTAGCCGTTGTGGTAAGCACAAAATTCCGAACAAGACGTTTGGCCTTCGATCGTGATCGAAACCCCTGGCGGAAAGTAAATCATGTAAAGTGAATTCTCATCTGGAGCCGGCAGCACGTGATTCGCGATCTGGCTTTCGAGCTCGACTTGTACGTCTTTATCATCCAGTGAGGTTTTCTGAGTCGTCTGCGGAACAATCACGTAGTCGCCGCCGTAAGAGCCGCGGCCAATCGTTTGGCCTGTCCCCGCGCGTCCGTCAATGGCAGTGACGCCAGTCGTATTGTACTGTGTGAGCAGGTCCATGTGATTGCTATTCGAAATTGCTTTGTAGAATCCGCCAATGTTTTTCTGAATGGTGCCGTCAACAGAGGCAGTCCAAAATACTGCGTAGACTTTCACGTTGCTGATGACGGGTCCGCCGTAATAGAGCAAACGAGGTTGGGTGAGCTGAACGGGAGCCTCGTAAGCCATTGTTGAAAATCTTGTTTTGAAAAACATATTGTTCGCGTGAACTTGCGATGCCGTAAAAACCAATGCGAGAGCGAAAACGCTCAAACCAAACTTCATAATTCCTCCCCTGGAATTAAAAAATCAGATCCCTCTGATTCATATTTTTGTTACAGACGAAATTATATGTATGGATGGTCTAGGAAAAGAAGCCTTTTGTTTATGATATATTTTTATGGAAGGCAGTAGTCATTTATGATACATGATCGTTCTTTACGCGAAGAGGATTCTCATGGCTCAAATCATCGTTTCAAAGTTTGGTGGAACTTCAATGGGCGACGCCTCATGCATGCTTCGAAGTGCGAAGGTGGCGGCGACTCAAAAATCTTTCATCATTGTCGTGTCTGCCGTCTCCGGAATTACGAACAAGCTTATCGAGCTTTCAAAACTTTCGCAATTTGAATCATGGAAATTGGCCGAAGGGCTCTTGTCTCAAATTAAGACGACCCATGAAAAGATCGCTTTTGATTTAGGAGCTGACCTAACGAAGCTCACTCCACTTTTCGATGAGCTTGCATCTCTCGCGAAGGGCATACATTTGCTCAAGGATTGCTCTCTTAAAGCGATGGATACCCTCCTGGGTCTTGGCGAACGCCTGTCATCAGTTCTCTTTCTGAAAGCGATGCAGTCTCAAACCGAGAAAAAGGTGGAGTGGCTTGACGCCCGCAAAGTGATTATCACCGACGATCATTTCGGCAAAGCCAAACCCCTCACTTCGAAGATTGCTGAGCGAGCAGCGAAACAAATCTCGGCGGGTTCGATCTACGTCACTCAAGGATTTATCGGAGCCACCGAAGATGGCGTCGGTACAACTCTCGGCCGCGGCGGGAGCGACTATTCAGCTGCTCTCTTTGCCGAAGCGGTTTGTGCCGACATTTTAGAAATTTGGACCGACGTCGCCGGCATCGCCACGACTGACCCACGGCTTTGTTCTGACGCCCGCATGATTTCAGAAATTTCATTTCAAGAAGCCTCCGAACTCGCAACTTTTGGAGCGAAGGTTTTGCATCCTTCAACATTGCTGCCGGCAATACGTAAAAATATTCCGGTGTTGGTGGCGTCGAGCTTTAATCCTGAAAAGAAAGGCACCTGGATTCGCGCCACGGTCGCAGATCAACCCCTCGTGCGTGCAATGGCTCTTCGTAAACAACAAGTGCTCGTAACACTGTCGACTCCAGAAATGCTTCAGGCGCCCGGCTTCTTGTACCAAATTTTCAAAGTTTTCAACGATCATAGGGTTTCAATCGACGCGATCACGACTTCTGAAATTAGCGTTTCGATGACGCTCGACAATTCGGCCTTGCTAAACAAAAAGCTCGTTCACGAACTTTCGCAGTTCGCCGAGGTGCAAGTCGAAGAAAATCTATCTCTGGTTTCTGTCATCGGAAACAACATCAACCACACACCAGGCCTCGCCAAAAAGATTTTCGATGCGGTGTCAGACATCAACGTCCGAATGATTTGTTTGGGCGCGAGCAAGCATAACTTTTGCTTTCTGGTGGATGAGGCCGCCGGTGCGGTCGCGATTCAAAGATTGCATAAGGCATTTGTACACTAGCTGGCCCTGCTCCGGAAATTTGCCGGTTTAGCTTCCCAGTCTGGCTTCCGATCTGGCTTCCGATCTGGCTTGTTGAGCTCGTTCTTCCACCTCAAAAAGGTTTGCACCAATTTTTCTCCGGAAAGCGAATGCTCTTGTAAAATTGCAAGGGTTAAAACCGAAGGTGACCTTTCGGCCCTTTTGAAAAAAAGGCATCTGAAAAATAGTGCTGCTATTATTATTCGTGTGAACGAATTATTCAACTGACGTTCATTATCTCCTCAGGTATGTTTTCGGTAACCGGAGGCTTCAATGAAACGACAATCTTTTGCATTACAAGTTTTTCAAAAAATCATTTTTATGATGATTTTTTTTGTGAGCGCTTTAACCTTTGCTGAAACAAATAATTCGAACTACAGCCTTGGAGCTATTTTGGGCTCTCCAACTGCAATAACAGGCAGGTATGATTTTTCATCTCAAAATGCTGTTGATGTGGGGCTTTCGTTTTTCTATGATTACGGGGTTCTCATCTACTCTGATTATTTATGGAAGTTTCCTGGTCGTTTTGGCCGGCGAACGAAATTTCTAAGCGAAGTAATTCCCTATATTGGCGCCGGAGCCGGCCTCTACTCTTGGAATAACCAGTATCGATACTCAGATAGACCTTATGGCTGGAAATCAAACGATACGAATGGGTTCGGATTATATGGGAGGGTCCCATTCGGTGCAGAATGGATCCCAAAAAATATCCCCATTGGAGTCTTTGCTGAAATTGCTCCGGGGTTAGCTCTCTTGCCTGGATTATGGTTGACCGCCGATATTGGCATAGGTATTCGCTACCGTTTTTAAAAAACCCACACCCGTCGAAGTTACTTAAAAAGCGCAAGATATTGCGAATAGCCTTCTTCGGCCATGTTCTCACGAGGCACAAAGCGGATCGAGGCTGAGTTGATGCAGTAACGAAGCCCGTCTGGAGCTGGGCCATCGTTAAACACGTGACCCAAATGTGAGTCGGCGTGCTTACTGCGAACCTCTACGCGCTCCGTGAAGAGCTTTTTGTCGTTGCGATTTTCAATCATCTCGTCTTCAAGTGGCTTCGTAAAGCTTGGCCACCCACACCCGGAATCAAATTTGTCGATTGAACTAAACAGCGGTTCTCCCGACACAATGTCGACGTAGAGACCTTCTTTTTTGTGATCCCAAAATTCGTTTTGAAAAGGACGCTCCGTCGCTTCGTGCTGAGTCACCTCGTACTGAAGCGGATTCAACTTCTTTTTTAGTTCATCTGGAGCGGGCTTCTTAAAGTTCTTCGGATCAAAAGGCATATTAAAATCCTGCACTCAATTTAAAGCTGTAGCGATCCGTACCGAATGTACGCAAGTACTCAGCACCGAGAGAGATCAACAACAATTTGAAATTAACACCGACTAAAACACGAGCCGATGACGGACTCGCGCTCGAGGTCTGCGAAGTCGTATAACTTGGGCTATAAATATTTGAGGCCGTTCCGCTCACGCCCAAGCTTGCGTTTGCTGAAGCGTAACCTAAGCCAACATAAGGCTCTAAGAAAATTAAATCTTTGCCGGCCATCAAATCTGCACCGTAGATTGAGTCATCGAATTTAACCGTGGCACTTCCGCCGTTCAGATTTTGGGTAAAATCAAAAGCTGTTTTAGTATAATGAGCCTTTAAAGAAATGCTAATTGGAAAGTCGAGGAGCTTGTACTGAATCGCTCCGCCATATTGCGCAAGGTTCACTCCGTTGTATGTATATTTTGGCAACAAAACCACTTCGAAACCCAATCCACCCGGAATTGAAATCGCGCCAAGAAGTCCTGCATTCGGCATTTGCGGAATACTGATTGAAGAATCTGTTTTTTGCACAACCGAATTTATATTCGGAGTTTGCGTGAGGCTGCCGATGAGGCCTACTTCGAAACCAAAAACACTTCCGCGACCGCTTGCTCCCGATACAGAAGTGTAAGAAGCGAGTGCCGAAAAATCATTAATGATCGAGGTAAAATCACCCTCCGTAATATTCTGAAAGTTTGGGGTTGAAGCCAAAGCATTTACCGAAGTCATGATCAGAGCCGCGATCAGAACCAGTGAACTCAATTTCATTTTAAATCTCCTCGTTGGTTTCAAAGCCTAGTACAAAATTATTAAAAATCATAGCTCACGTTTATAATCAATGCGTCGTCGTTTGCCGGAAGGGATCTTAAATTGCTGTAGCCAACTCCGAAGCGCCAATCGTCAAGATCGTAAAAAACTTCAGCTTTTGAAGCCCACGAATTGCTCTTATCCGACGCCAGTACCGCGTAATCTTCATTGAGCAAGAGCTCCCAAGATTCGAAAAGATAAAAAGTCGCTTGTAGCTCCGATTCAAAACTCGCAAGACTCGCCGCCGAATTCTGAAGTCCGATGGTCGAAAGTGAGAGTCGCTTTGAAGTAAGGTAATCCAAAAACGTGCTGACGTCGGTATTGTAATGGTAAAATGTAGCGCTCGGCCTTAGGGTTAACCATTCAAATGTTTTCACCGGCGTTTCGATTTGAAAAGAGCTCTGAATAATTTGGTTCGAGCCCGTTACGGGCCTTGTTTTACCGCGTTTCGTTAATGGGCCCCCCGTCGCGGTAAAAGTCTCAACGTAGGCATTTGTGGCAGCGGTAAACTTCACTCCGATCGACCTCTCGAAGTTGTCACTGTCACTTTCGGGCATATACCCGACAGAAGCCTCGGGCCCTAAGCTCACTAGATTTTCATTGGGAGTGGTTGAGTAGTTGTACCCAGCTCCAAATTCGAAATGTCTTTTTGATTCGTATCCGAGATTGGCTGAGAAGGCTTTCGTGATATCTTTTACTTCGACGTTATTCGCATCTGTTGACTTAGTATTGGTCTGTGCGTAGTTGACCGAGAACGGAATATGCTCGGTTGCTCTTTTCGCCTTTGGGGGTTTCTCGATGAGATCACCATTTAAAGAAATTGATTCTTCGTTTGAGTACGTTCCGATCGTGGTTTCAGATTCAACCGACGCAGCGAAACTCATCTGAGCAAAAAGTAAAATAGATATAAGCATAGCCCACCCTAAAGGTAAAGGCTTAGCTTAATAGTTTTTAAATTAGTTTGTGAGTCTAGACTTCGCAGTCGTAAGAAAGAACCGCGTTCACATTCGGCGGAAGGGGCGTTGAAAGATTCACTTTCGAATTCAGCAAATCCGGCGTTGACGAAATCGCTGGCGCTGCATTTCCGTTCGCGTCGGTGAAAGTCAAAGTGTACTGACCTTGGTAAGGCTGACAAGCAAGAGCGAGAGTCGTGGTTTGGCTACCT
>JAYTQQ010000202.1:0-2968 GCA_043746635.1 Bdellovibrionales bacterium
TCTAGAATTTGAAGATTTAATTTTATTCCGACCTCTATCAGCGGAGTCGTTGTACCAACGTGAAACAGTTGGCCGTCTAAGCTAAAGCTTTGGGAAGAGTCATTGGCTGCATAGGCGCCCTCAGCCGAAAGTACAGTACTTATTAGTATTGTGAGAATCATCAGATAACGTGTCATCGTATGAGTTATCGGCGGAAATAGCTCTGACCTAGACTAAAAAAGAATAAAAAATTTTTAAGCATTTTTTGAATCAAAATGATATATGCCCGCGATGATGCCTGGTTTGACGCCTCAACTTTGTGACATAGAAAATCTTCGGCATGAATTCAGTGGAGATGGTTAAGTCGTCGTATCAAAAGTCAATGATACCCTAAGACCAGCATGATTTTCAGGAGCGGCCAATTCAATTTTTATTCCGTGAAGATCCGCGATTTTTTTGACGACCGATAGACCAATTCCGCTTCCTTCGACATTTGAATCTGCTAATCGAACAAAACGTTCAAACACTCTTTTATGATCTTCGGCTGAAATCCCTGGTCCTTGATCTTCAATGAGTAGCGTGGCGCGAGTGGCAACCTTCAGAAGCGAAAGGTCAATTCGACTTGAGCGAGGAGAATACTTAATCGCATTCTCAACTAAGTTCGTAAGCATTAGATCAAGAGCCGACAGATCGCCCAGCAAAGAAATCGGATCGTTCTTTTCTAATCCTAAATCAATATTTTTTGCGAGTGCTTGAGGCGTGAGTTTAGCGATCACTTGAGTCATCATAGCATTGAGATTCACCGGCGCAAATGACTTACGTAAATCTCCGGGCTCTAAACGGGCAAGAGTTAAAAGTTGATCAACGATTCGTGCGGCACGATCAACCCCGAAATTGGCGGCGATGAGCCCATTCTTTTTTTCGTTTTCATCGGTCGAGCGGAGCGCAGCCTCAACCTGCGCTTTAATTCCGGCAAGTGGGGTGCGCAATTCGTGCGCGGCATTGTCAGCGAATTCACGCTCTCTCGTTAATGCCAATTTAACGACGGCGAGGAGATCGTTGAGTGACTGTACAACCGGCGCAACTTCTTGCGGAACACCCACTAAACTAATTTCAGAAAGTTGATCCGGAGATTTGCGCTGAATCGTTAACGCCAATGTGTTGAGAGGTTTCAAGGCGATCGTTACCGATAACCAAATAATAAGTCCGATGATGGGCAGGGCAATAAGCATTGGCCAAAGACTACTAAGGATCAAGCCTTGAATAATAGAGTTTCTGATGTCCAGGTCTTGGCCAACCATGACCTTTGAGTTGTCGCGATTCGATGAAAACACCCGCCAGTTTTTTTGATCACTTTCATTTTTGCTGTAACCTTCAACATTTGCCAGTGCTTGTTTGGGAGCATCGCTCGAATAACTTACAATTTTATCATCGCGCCAAATTTGAAACTCGACCCCTTTTTCTCCTGCCGTTAAATACGCGTGTTGAATAATTTCAAAGGTGGTTTGGTTTGTCTCGATCTGTTGAGAGAGCGATTCGGCAATCTGTTTCAGTTGCGCATCGAATTGGCGATCTAGTGTTTCCTGAGTTCTGAGGTAGCCGGCCACCAACGTTATGATCCACGCGAGAGTCAGCGCAATCATCAGGTTTTTTAAAAGATGCATTTTCAACGAATTGGATTTATTCATTGGTTGCCTCGGTAATATACCCAACACCACGAATAGTCTTGATGATATCAGTACCCAATTTTTTTCGAATCCGGTGAACGAGTACCTCAACCGCATTGCTTGAAACTTCTTCGCCCCAGCTATAAAGATTTTCTTCGAGATCTGATTTTGTAACGACTCTACCGGCTCGCTCGAAAATGGTTTGTAAAATTGCGAATTCTTTCACTCCTAGATCAATGATTTTTCCGTTTTGGGTGATCGTATGAGATGCCGGATTCATTGAAACTCCATGAATAACTAATAATGGCTGAGCAATGCCATGATTTCGTCTATGGAGGGCTCGAATTCTTGCACAGAGCTCGCTGATCTCAAATGGTTTAACTAAATAATCGTCGGCACCTAAATCAAGTCCCTTAACTCGATCAGAGGTTTGGTTGAGCGCGGTTAGCATAAGAACCGGCATCTTCTGTGAGTTGTTTCGAAGTGAGGCAAGCACGTCGAGTCCCGAGCCGTCGGGCAGACGAATATCGAGAATAACTAAGTCGTAATGCTGGACTTTAGTTGCCGCTAAAGCGTCTTCCTTAGATTTTACCCAATCCACCATAAAGCCTTCAGAAGTCAGTGCTTTTTCGGTTCCGCTTCCGATGAGAAAATCGTCTTCAACTAAAAGTAATTTCATAATCTTTAAATCATTCAAAAAAAACGTTTATGTAAGCTTGCTGTAAGTTTCGTTGCTTAAACTATTTTTAAGCCGAGCGCATCCATTCTGGAAATGCTCGACAGATGCAACCTGAAAAGGAGTATATCTTCATGCAAAACCTAAGTAACGTAAAAACAGACACGTCTTTTATTCCGCGACCCCCAGAGAATAGCGCTCAGCTCCAGGGGATCAACCAAGCAATGGGTGATCGCATCGTGGGTCAAAAACGTTTGATCGAAAACATTCTCGTCTGCCTCATATCTGATGGACACCTGCTCATTGAAGGCATGCCGGGTCTCGCCAAGACGACGGCCGCGAAGGCTGTGGCCGAAAGCATTGCCCTTAAGTTTGGCCGAGTGCAGTTCACGCCCGACTTACTTCCTGCTGATTTGACCGGAACTGAAATCTATCAGCAAGAAAAAGCCCAGTTTTCTTTTCGACCGGGGCCGATATTTAACAATATTCTTCTCGCCGACGAAATCAATCACGCGCCGGCAAAAGTTCAATCCGCACTCTTAGAAGCAATGGAAGAAAAACAAGTCACGGTCGGAAATAATAACTATAAACTTCCCGAGCTTTTTATGGTCATCGCAACGCAAAATCCGATTGAACAAGAAGGAAC
>JAYTQQ010000203.1:0-16196 GCA_043746635.1 Bdellovibrionales bacterium
ACAATCTCGTTCTCATTCAGAAATAAAGAAAACCGAAATTCGAAAGCTCCCCGGATGACAAAAACCAAATCTTCATCAACACGCTAAGGGGCCAGTTTAGGATTTATAAATCCTGGCAAAAGCACCAACGTAAAAATAAGCGATGATAATAGTCCACCGAGAATCGCAACGGCGAAAGGCTTTGCCGTTTCTGAACCAATCCCGTGTGAGAACGCCGCAGGCATCAGTCCCACAATGGCGACTCCATTAGAAATTACGATGCCGCGAATTTTATGATCGACGGCTTTAAATACGGACTTCAAGACTTTATATTCAGACAAGAGCATAATTCCTGAGAGTAAAGAAAGTCCGATCAAGACCACACCGCCTGCGGCCGCTGAAATACTAAGATTGAGTCCAAACATTTTGAGGGCCAAGAGTGATCCCAATGCCGAAAATGGAATTTCCCAAAGAACGATGCCGACGTCACGCCAGTTTTCGAACCAACTGTATAATAAAACGATCATCGCCAAAATACAAAAAGGGACAATCAAAAGAAATTGCTTGCTCGCCCGATCTGCATTTTCAAACGAACCCGACCAAACCAATTTATAATGGGGCGGCAGTTTTACTTTTTCTTTTATGATCTGATTTGCTTCTTTTACGAAATCAACAACGGCGCGGCCCCTCACAGAACACTTCACGGCAATTCTCCTCAAGCCTTGCTCGCGATAAATATTTCCGACTCCTTCAACCAAAGCAGGATCAGAAACATCACTCAAACGAATCTTTGCGCCTTCAGGAGTCAGGACCGTTAAGCCAGAAATCGCCCGCTGGTCGACTCCGTCTTCAAACTGAGGTTTCACTAAGACCTCGACGGAGCGGCCCTGTTCATCAATCATTTTAGCAGCCAACTTACCCATGAGACCCGTCTCTAAAACATCTTCGGCATCGGTCACACGAAGGCCGTAGCGCGCGAGCAAATCATGATTCATCGTGAATCTTAATTCGGGCTGCCCCAGCAAATGTTCTGCGGCGACATCGTCGGAACCCCTGACGCCCTTAAGAATCGTAGCGATTTGATTTGCGGCCGATTGAAGCTCCGTAAGTCCTGGTCCGAAAACTTTAACGACCAGCTCCCCCTTTACTCCGCTGATCGCCTCATCGACGTTATCTTTGATTGGTTGTGAAAAATTAAATAAGACACCCGGCAAATCATTGACCTGCTTCTCCGCAAGTTGGATGAATCCATCAATGTCTTTTGCCGACTTCCATTTGTCTTGGCTTTCAAGGGTGACAAAAATTTCAATGTTATCAAATCCGTTTACATCGGTACCGTCGTCGGGTCGCCCGATTTGTGAAACGACGTCAATCACTTCAGGAATTGCCTTGAGCCTCATCCTAATTTGCTGGGCGAGCTCGACGGCACCTTCTCTCGAAATCGTAGGTGGAGCGGTCGCACGAATATAAAGAGCCCCTTCATTGAGTTGCGGAAGAAATTCACGCCCAGTCATCAAGTAGAGACCAGAAATGAGAAAGAAAAAACATGCACCGATAATCGTTTTTTGGTATTTGATTCGCGAAACGATCATAATTATTTTTTTACAAAAATTTGCGAGATGGATCAGGTAAGGATCAAAAAAAGCTTTATTTGAAAAATGAACATTTATTTTTTTTGCAAAAAATGGAATGAAAATAAGTGCACCAATCTGGCCACCAACTAATGCAGAGATAAGAGTGATGCCCAAAGGTCTAAAGATTCGACCTTCGACTCGTTGAAGACTTAAAATAGGAATGAAAGCGATGAAGAGGAGGCCGGCACATAAGAATGCAGGAGCCAAAACACCTCCGATCGCATCGGCAAGCGTTTTGTTTTCACTATTCCGTTGGTTATAGATGGCGAATAGAGCCGCTTCTCCGGCAAAAATCGCTGTTTCAATAATAATTCCGAAGTCAACGGCTCCGAGAGAAATGAGATTCGGCTCGAATCCAAAAATTCGAATTCCCAAAAAAGCGATCATTAAGGCAAACGGGATAATTATCGAAATCCCTAGAACAACCGGCCAGGCTTCGAAACCTAATCCTAAAATGAGTAATATGCAGACTAAAATAATTCCGAAAATGATATTATGAAAAACTGTTTTACTGCTTTTAGTAATCAAATCGGTTCGGTCATAGTAGGGAACAATTTTAATTCCGGGGAGCTGACCACTGTTGTTTATTTCTTCGATTTTTTCATTAATGAGACGACAAGTCTTGAGCGTGTCAGAACCTTGCCGCAAAAGAATAATTCCTTCGACGACATCGTTTCGGCGATTGTACCCGACCTGGCCCAACCGAACATGGTGACCGATGCGAACCGTTCCGATATCGCTCACCCGTATGGGAGTTCCGTGTGAGGTTCCGATCACGGCCGTTTGCAAGTCCTCAGGTCTTTCGAAAAGGCCGAGAGATCGAACGACGAAGGCTTCAGCTCCGTGGGTAATGATGCTGCCGCCGGCATTCGCGTGATTTTGCCCGAGAGCTTGAGCGACCGAACTTGCTGTAAGCCCAAGCGCATTGAGTTGAGAAACATTGAGTTGGACCTCGATAGTGCGAGTGGGTCCACCGAAACTGACAACATCAGCCACACCATTAATAGATTTAAATTCTCGTTCAAGATTCCAATCCTCTAAAAATCTAGCTTCATCTACCGGAACTTTCGTATCGAGGGTATACCTAAAAATCTCGCCCGACGCTGAACTTTCTGGTGAAAGTGACGGACGAACGCCTTCCGGAAGAGTCGCATCTCCCAAGCGCTGACCAACATCGATACGGGCTTGTCTGAGTTGGGTGTCATCGTCAAACGTAAGCGTAATCACGCTTAAACCAAAAAGCGAAATCGATCGCTGATTGATTAGACCGCTGATGCCGGTGAGTGCGACCTCGAGAGGAATGGTAATTTGACGCTCGACTTCTTCTGCGGCTTTACCTTGAAACTGCGTAATCACTTGAACCTGAACGTTGGTCAACTCGGGAAAAGCTTGAATCTCACTTTGAAAGGCAATTTTAAGCCCGTAGCCACAAAATGCCAATACAACAAAGAAAAACAGAAGAGTTTTTCTTTGTTGAAAATGTATCCACCAACTCAAGAAGATGTTCATTTATTTTTCCGCATTGATTTGATTAAATAAAAAAAGTGCGCCTTTAGTTGCCACGAGGTCGCCAGCGAGAAGAGTTCCGTCGATCTCAGGACTGATTGCACTCTGATCCTCTGATTCGCTAATGACCTGAACGGCAATCTTGGTGGTCAACTCACCCGTTTTTTTGATCACGTATTCTTTATTATGATTGAAAATCAGAGACTCTGTCGGAACATTCAAGGTTTGCGATCCCATCTGCGTTTGCACGTC
The DNA here is from genome assembly GCA_043746635.1 of Bdellovibrionales bacterium. Classification (GTDB taxonomy): domain Bacteria; phylum Bdellovibrionota; class Bdellovibrionia; order Bdellovibrionales; family JAMPXM01; genus JAYTQQ01. The sequence continues at coordinate 3,372 of JAYTQQ010000203.1, forward strand.
ACCAAACACGAGGGCTTCGATATTAGCACCTTCGGGCATTTGCTTAGGTGATAGTCTTATTTTGACGGTGCGACTGGCTTGATCGATCGCCGGAACGATTTGCTCGATCGGAGCCGAATATTTTTTGGCCCCTTTTTTCGAAAGCTGAAATGAAACCATCTGCCCATTTTTTATCGCCGAAAGCTCATTCTCTGGAACATCGAGCTCAATCGCGAGCTTCGAAATATCTATAATAGTCGCCAAAGCATCTCCGATGTTGAAGCTCTGCCCTAATTCTAAATTTCTTTTTACGATAACGCCACTATGGGTCGCGACGATTTTACAGTTTTCATTTTCTACCTTTAGTCCCAATTGATTTTCTCTTCGAATAGTCGACTGAAGCATATCTTTTAAATTTTGATTTTTAGCGGCGCGCATCTCTTCGCTCAGCGAAACACAATCGGCACTGCTCACTGCAAAAAGCGGCGTGCCAACAACAACTTTCTCGCCTTCACGTTTTATGATTTCGGTGATTCGTCCTTGAACTCTCGCAGATTCGACGATTCGTCCGCCCTCTTTCGGCACGACTCTTCCCGTGACGTGGACCCCCCCAAAAGTGGCTCTGGTTTTGACGCTCGTCCAACGGTAATCGTCGGCCGCCATTCCTCGATTTACAAAAAATAAGATTATTAAAAAAATTTTATTCATTCGGGATCCACCTTATGGCTTGCAACTTCATTGCACTCACGTAAACACTTGAGGTGAGATGAAATGATTAAATTTCTAAGTTGAATATCTTGAAATCGTAGATCGACCAGCGTCTTTCGCGCGAGAACCAGCTCCGCAAATCCGAGTTTCCCGGTTCTGTAAGAAGAAAGTGTGCTCTCCATGAGAGCCTTCGCCATTGCAAGATCTTTTGTTCGAAGTTCTTGGAGGCGCCTTCGCGTGCGTTGGTAAATGAGTTTTGCATCCTCTCGTTCTGATCGCGCATGAATGAGCTGCATTTCAGCAGTATATTTGTCTACCGCCGACTGAGATTTGGTTCGTTTTGCCTCGGCTGATTCATAAAATGGAAAGAGCAGAGGAACCGTTACGGCAATCGAATATGTCATCGTCCACTCTTTTCCGGACGGGCTTCCTGGCAAATAGAGATAATGATTTTTAACCGCACTCAAATTGAAATCAGGGAGCTGACTCCACCATGCGGTAGAGGCCATGACTTCAGAAATTCCAATTGCAGAGCGAAATCTTTCTTCGTCAGAAGTAGACGGACCAAGTTCCTGAATCACTTTTTCTTCGAGATCATCGGCGAGCTCAACGGGCTCGATCGCACCCTGATCCGTCCGTAAAAGATTTGCGAGGGTTCGGCAAACAATTTTTTTCTTATCTCCGGCGGCTTCAAAATCAGCGCGCTGCTGCCTGAGTTGAAGTTCGGCGCTGATATTTTCAGATTGAGTGCCGTGACCTGATTCATATCTTGCACGAATCGTATTCGTAAGTGTCTCGAGATCCGAAGTCGTTGAACTTTGCTGATCAAAAGTTGCCTGAGCGGTCGCGCAATCGAGATAAGACTGAGTAATTTGATTTGCGAGATCATATTTTTTAGCGAAAACTTCTGACTTTGCAGATCGCTCTCTCTCGCCATCAAGATGTGAAAGGGCGATACTCTTGCCAGGAAAGGCAATGATTTCTGAAACGCCGATAGATTCGGCGGTACCGTCATCGGAGCTCATAAATGAAAGCTGTGGTTCGTTCAAAACAAATCTTCTGAAACGATCGCGGCCAGATAGTCTATAAAGTTCAGTTTGTGGAGCAACGTAGGATGGATTCTCGAAACTTTTTAAAATAGCATCAGACAAAGTCAGCGCATCGGCACCACAGACGACTAAAACCAAACTCAAAATATAAAAGAATTTATTTTTCATGCCTTTAGAATGAGGGAAGGAAATCGCTTGAGATAATATGCCGCCACAAGACCTAGAACAAGGTAGTCGTCCATTAATCCAAAAACGGGAATATGATCTGGAATCAGATCAAACGGACACACCAGGTAGAAAAATGCTCCGTACGCCGCAAACTTTTCAAATTTCGTTAATTTTTTAGAAGTGATCGCCCGGTACAGAGTTTGGATATAAGATTTCCATTCGGATCCTCGCTTTTGATGTCCTAAAATTTTCTGCTTACTTTTATCGACAATGGCTTGTTTCGAATCACTGGAGCCAATTTGTGAAATGACCTGAACAACGCTCTCGGGAGATTGATCGGCATGCTTTAGAAAATCGTCCGCAATCCCGAGGCTTTTCATCGAGGCCAAAAAAAGTGCGTCTGAACCTTCCTGAATCGCTAACTTTGCTGATTCAGAATAAGGCGAGAGCCTTCCCTCTGCGATGAATTCTAAAACTGTGGCTTGAATCGCTTTTTTATAGAGAAGAGGTAGGACATCACCCTGAGGTAGGTCATTCCAGCGTCGGATGGTGATTCCGGCAATGCCGAGGCAGCCGCCAAATTCCTCCGGAGACATTTCGAGTTCTTTGAGCAGAATAGACAAATGTACATACTTCATATACAAATGTTAATACGATCCACTCGCCGATTCAAGCTCAAAAAGAAGGCAGCTACGATTCGTCGGTGGCCTTTCACACAACCTACAGAAACCACCGAGAAAAAGAATGACTCTCGACTCGTTATTCGCTTCGTCTCGAGACAAGACAAGATGTCGACTTACCGGAGTTTTCGATCAGGCAGTCATTAGCTTTTGAAGTTTTTGACAGTATTGATCGAGCACATCATCAAATTCGCCAATCTCTTTCACCAGGTTTTGTGCGAATTTCTTAGACGGTTCAACATACTGATCGTGCATAGGCTTTACTTGTTATAAAAATTGATTTCGAACGCCCTCTGGATCACGTCCACGCTCCTTTACGTCACGCTCAAGCCGGCGCTTGTATCGCAAATCTTCGGGAGTATCGAAAAAGATAAGATCGTCGAACTGTTTTCGTACCTGATTCGCGTGAAAAATCAAAATACCATCGACGATGATCACAGTCTTGGGTGTCATGTGAATGGTTTCTTTCTTTCTCGAATGAGTAACGAAGTCATAAATCGGAATTTGAACGCTCTCGCGATTTTTAAGTCGCGAAATATGTTCTGCAAGAAGATCAAAATCAATCGCGTCGGGATGATCAAAATTCACCGAGCCGCCATCAAAATCAAAATTTTGCGACTGATCAATATAAAAGTTATCCTGATAGACAACGGCGCAGTCTGCGGAACCTAGCCGCTTTTGGAGGGTTCTGGCAAAATAAGTTTTGCCAGAACCGCTGCCGCCGGCGACACCCAAAATGAAACAATCGTTATTTCGTTTGATAGAGTCGGTCTCCCGCATCGCCAAGTCCCGGAACGAGGTAGCCCTGTTCGTTGATATCCATTTCGATATTAAGAGTGAAAATATCGACATCGGGATGGAAGTGATGAATTTTTTGCTTCGCAAAATCACTCAGAAGAATCGTGAGAATCTTAATTTCTTTCACTTCATAGCTCTTCAAGCGATCAATCGCCGCGATCATCGTATCGGCAGTCGAAACGAGCGGGTCACACAAGATCGCCATGCGACCCTTGATGTCTTCAGGCATTTTGAAATAGTACTCAACTGTATTGTGAATAAATTTATCTCGGTAAATTCCGATAAATCCGGCAGACGCAAAGGGAATGACCTGCAAAATTGAGTCGAGCATCGCATTTCCTGCGCGCATGATAGAAACAATTACTGGAGCCTTTTGGATTCGCTCAACTTGAGTTTTTGAAATCGGAGTTTCGATATCGATTTTCGTCATCTCCTTCCAATCTCGCATCGCTTCGTAGGCTAATAAAACGCTAATCTCTTTGGTAAGATTTCTAAAATCAACCGAGTTAGTACGTTTATCCCGCAAGTACCCAAGCTTATGCTTGAGAAGCGGATGATCTAGAACTGTTACTTTGCCTTCCACCGAGAGCCTCTTTTCTAAAATACGGTTCCGTCACTTTGAATCATAATTGGCGGATCGCCGCTCGTACGTTTTTCTTGCGCTAGATATCTTCCTGCCCACCAGGTGCCGCCCTCTAAAACTTTCGCCAAAGGAAACTCAGACGAAGATTGACCGAACGCCTTTTGCACAGCAACCCCAAACTGATCTAACAAATGCACCGTGAGTGCGCGCCATTCGACAATCAGTTCAGAGTCGGGGGGCCATGCTTTTTTAAGTTCTTCTGGATTTCTCAAAGTCACAAGCCCTGAATCGATGAGCAGCCCACCATTACGGTATTCTGCAAGTCCCGTGAGTGCTTCGACTCCCGTCACTTCAATTCCGGCTTCGATAATGGGTTCTATCAATGAATAGGTCATCCACTGAGAAAGCTTATGAAATGGAACGAGAGAATCAAAACTTCCGGGAGCTCCCAATTTTGAATGTTGCCAAACGTCGCCGAGATTCGTCCCCTGAGCAGACAGTCGACCTGGCCAAATCGGCCCTAAACCATCAAGCACTGCACGCAATAAACCCACCGCAGGAATTTTCTGACCGAACTTGAAAAGTAAATAATCAAGGATGTTTCCGGGGCGGCCGTCGCTGAAAATCTTTCTATTTTCTAAAGCCTTCGACAAATTGTTGAGAAGCTGCAAACGCCCCTCAGCACCCACTAATGGATTCTGCTCAGAAACCTGAAATCCAGAATTCAAATCTTTGATCGAAAGTTTTTGTAGTCCCCTCGTGTCCGCCCTTAGAGATTTTCTGTCGTCACTCATGGCGCCTGATAGAAATAAATAAAGACTCGCAACACCGAGCCCCTCAGACCGCGAAAAATGTTTGCCGCTTGATTGTTCGAAAAATTTCCAGGCGGAGCCCGCTCCGGCATCCAGCAAAACCGACGTGATTACGAGATCAAGTTTGGTTCGCGCACGTTCAATCGGATCTAGCTTCGACAAAGTTTGATCAAGCGATCGAACGCGGTCAACTCCCCCAACTCGAAAGTGTCCCCAACGTGAATGAAAAGGAATTTTTAAGTCGGGATATTTCTTTCGAATAACCGACAAAACGTATTCGGTCGTGGCTGGCATTTTACTTGAATGGAATTCGAAATGAGTCATCCCGTCTTCGCACATTTTAAAGATGCGCGCGGCCCGCTCACGAATCGCCGGAGGCGACAACAAATAATCAACTTGTTCGTTCGTCAAAGAAAGATCTTTACTCAATGTCTCGTCCTTTAACTTTTTTCATAGCCACTTTTTCTGGAGTGAAATAACCAGCGGCTTTCTTAGCTTCCATTTCGACTTGGGCATCTTTAGGAATCAGATCGTCCGGAATTGAAATGCGATTGACTACTTCGATGCCGCTTCCGACGATGGCGTCGTATTTCATATTACTCATTGAGTGGAGGTTGTGAATTTTCTTGATACCGAAAAATTGCAAAGTGTCTGGCATGAGTTCTTGAAAACGCGCGTCTTCAACTCCCGCAACGCATTGGGTGCGCGCGAAATAAGTTTCGGGCGAGTCTCCACCCGCTTGCCGCTTGCGAGCGTTGTAAACTAAAAATTTAGTGACCTCACCGAGTGCGCGACCTTCTTTTCGGTAGTAAACGATGATGCCGACTCCACCGCGCTGGGCAGTACGAGCGGCATCTTCTATGCCGTACATGAGATAGGGTCTGCAGGTACATATGTCCGAACCGAAAACGTCAGAGCCATTGCACTCGTCATGCACGCGGCAAGTGAGTTCGATTTCAGGTTTGGCAAGATCTTGCGGATTTCCAAAAATGTAAGCGGTCGTACTTCCGATTGGGGGCAAGACGACCTTGAGATCAGGACGCGTGATGAGCTCGGGATACATTCCTCCCGTTTCGGTAAATAGAATTCGGCGCAACTCGCCTTCGTCAATTTGCAAACGCTGAGCGATGCCCGGCAAATACCAAACTGGATCGAGTGCTACTTTCGTCACTTTCACGTCGCGATTTTCACGCACAATTTTGCCATCGATTTCGAGACGACCTTTCGAGATCGCATCTTCAATTTCAGGAATCTGCAAATGCGCTTGGGTCACGGCGATCGTGGGTCTCACGTCATAACCTTTATCGAAAAGAGTTTTAAAGTGAATTTGCGGGTCAAGCCCCCAAGGATCAATCGAAACCATTTTCGTCGGATCAAACCACTGCTCGTAGGGCCCGATCTTCACCGGGCTCTGCGTGTTGTGCAAATCTGGTTTATGCGTATTTAGAAATTTTCCGCTCGCGATCGAAAGCGCCCGGTAAACCGTATAGCTTCCGCTATGGGTACCGATGGCGTTTCTTGCCTGGGCATTCGCAACCGAAGCAACGACCGGACCGCGCTCGAGAGGATCTTTAGCACCCCAATTTATCGGCAAAGTTTCTTTAAATTTCAAATTCGAGTGTGACGCCAATATCACGTGATTCGATCTCTTATGAATGTCTCTCATTTTATCCGAGCCCCTTAATATATAAGTTACGACATCCAGTTGGAGTCGCCTTGAAGTTCCCATTTCACCGTAATTTTTTTCATATTCGACCAAAGATCTAAACTATAAGGACCTGTGATATCGCCTTGACCAAACTTTGAAGCGTTAATTCCGCCGAAAGAAAAGGGCTCACGCGGAACTGGCACTCCAACATTCACGCCCACCATGCCCGTCGAAGCTTCGCGAGTCACGCGATCTGCGAAACCCCCGTTGGTTGTGAAGACGCTGCATGCATTACCGTATTCAACACTATTTTCAATCTGCATCGCCTGCGAAATATCGTGACACCGAATGATCGACAAAATGGGCCCGAAGAGTTCATGCGTGCTGGCTTCCGAACCTGCATTCACGTGATCGATAATGGTTGGACCAAGCCAATTTCCGCCTTCCATTCCTTTTGGGGGAGTCGCTTTTCGACCATCAAGCAAAATTTTAGCTCCGGCTTTTTCGGCCCTGCCGATTGCAGCTTGTAAGAATTCGACCTGAGCACGAGTGATGATCGCGCCCATTGTAGTACCAAGTTCGAGCGAGCGTGCACGCTCAACAATTTTTTCGACATGACGATCAATATCGCCGACCGCGAGTAAAACCGAAGCGGCCATGCATCTTTGTCCCGCGCATCCCGTGAAAGAGTCTGAAATACCGACCCCCGTCAGCTCAAGATTCGCGTCAGGAAGTAAAACAATATGATTTTTTGCTCCGCCTAGGGCGAGAACGCGTTTGCCGAGTGCCGTCCCACGTTGATAAACGAGCTTAGCAATTTTTGTTGAGCCGACAAAACCGATAGCCTTTATTCTTGGATGATCGATGATCGCATCAACCGTTTCGGCTCCTCCGTGAAGGACCGTGAAGACTCCGGCGGGTAAACCAGCCTCCTTGAGGGCGTTTGCAATTTTGACTGCCGTGAGTGGCGTTTTATCAGAAGGTTTCCAGACGTAAGAATTTCCGAGGGCGAGCGCGATCGGAATCGTCCACATCGGGACCATCGCCGGAAAGTTAAAGGGAGTGATGTTTGCGATCACTCCGATGGGTTCTCTGCGAAACTCGCAAGTGACGCCACGAGAAACTTCGACCTTGCCGCCCAAATCTAAATTCTGAATTGCAAGCGCGTATTCGAGAACTTCGATCCCCTTCATGAGGCCCGCTTTGGCTTCATCAAAGGTTTTGCCACTTTCAGAGCTTTTCAGATGAGAAATCTCATCTTGCTCCCGTAAAAGAATATTCCGAAACTGAAATAAAATTTTGCTGCGCTCTTTAATTGGAAGCTTCGACCAAGATTTTTGGGCCAACGAAGCACTTTGGATCGCGAGGTCAATCTGAGACGTAGACGGCGTCGAGATTTGGCCTATCTTTTGGCCATTATAAGGAGAAACAACCTCTTGCGAAGATTTTTCGCCTTGAATCCAAGCTCCGTTAATAAAATTATGACAAATCACGAGCTGCCCAGGTATTTTAGTTTGCATTTTTCCTCCATTGGAAGGTCGCAAGAATAGAACAAATTGTCTATCAAATGCCAGCTCTTTTCGCATCCAATGTGCTGAAAATTGATGCAATTATTTTTTTGCGCCTGATTTTAGGAGTTTACTTTATTTAAAATCGAATGGATAAACTCTCTAGCCTGAAGTTTTCTTGGACACCTTTAGTTAAATGATATATTTATAAACAAACTGGCCTTTAGATAATATTTGGACTTTCCGATAATTCTTTCAGTGCCGTAACCTTGAACGGAGAAAATATATGCTTGGATATCAAAAATTAGGACTTTTTCTAAAAGAAAAAAGAGTCGAAGCTGGCTTAAGCCAACCTGCGCTAGCTGAAAAATTGGGCGAGGTTCATAGCCAGTTCGTTTCAAACTGGGAACGCGGCCTTTGTGCGCCTCCTAGCCATGCTTTTCAACGTTTGATTTCGGTGTTGGATTTGAGCCGTGAAGAACTTGTAAAAGTCATGGTTGCTGACTACCAATCTGAAGTTGAATTTAAAGTTTACAAAAAGAAGCCACGTGCCATAAAAAAGGCTAAATAGCCTTCATCGAGGTCGTTATGTCAGATCTCTTTGTAAACGAGGCAACTGAACACTACAAAAATTTCTTGGATATTGGTCATACAATTCAAGAGCTTGCCAAAAAACTTGGCAAGCATATTGAACCCGTGCATCGTAAAAATGATCCGCATTTTTTAAAGCTTTCTCATCCCGATCAAGCTGCGGTCGTTGAACGACTCAAAGTTTACCAAGATCTCTTTGAACTTTCAAACTCCACAGACATGCTTGCTCCTAGCGAAAAGAGGCTCCTGTGGCTCGCTCTGAAACTCCTTAAGTTCATGCCGAGTTCAGATCTTATGAATATGGTCGACGAAGAAGACTTTATTGAGGTCTATGTTGGTACCACTCAAGTTTATCGCTCATTTAATTATTACGATATTTGTAGCTACTCATTTGACGAGCTTGAAACAGTTCCTTGGCCTGAACTTTTCTGTCGTCCAGATGCGAGTATCACAGATGATATTTTAGCTGAAGTTTCAGTCGTGATTCAAAGTAAGAAAATGCTTGTCTCTCAGACGCCCGCGCATTTTGTAAATGAAACTTCATCTCCATTTCAAAACAAAATTCTTTATAAGCTGAAATATATCATTCCGATTAAAGATCTTGAGACCAATCGTTCCGATTGTTTTGTTGCCGTGATTTCGGCAAGCTTGGCCAAAACAGCTCCGAGAGGTGAACGTATCGATCGCATTATGGAATATCAAAATTCTACCATACCTCTTCACTTAGTATAAATTAAGCTGCTCGAAGGACTGAACGCGTATTTCCGATTTCGATGAGGCTCATCGCCGAAGGGTAAACAATTCTCTTTTTCCAAAGGTGTTCTGCGCAAGCTTGGGTTTCTTTATTTTCAGAAGGCTTTTGATTTCCCTGAAAGCAAGCAACCGGCAAGACCGATAATGCGAGTCGTAATCGCAGCGTAGTAGTAAGTTTGCGCAAGCCATTCTGCGTATAATTTAGGGTTTTCCCAATCGAGGTTTAGAATTTTAGTATTAGCGAGTTCTGCCTTACAAACTTTTCTTAAATCAACCATGAGCTCATCCTTTTTTCTTGTTTCGAAGAGGAGTTTCTTTCTCGGCGGGAAGATTTTTTTTATTTAGGTCTAGAATTGATTTATTTATTAAACATAGAAATATTTATTTTTTACTGGGCTGTAGAGTATTTATGAAATCTCAACGCAAGACCGCAAGCGGTCCTGCGTTGCTCAATTTACGAAAAAATTAAAAACCAACTTTCGCAACCAGATTTCCGCCGAAGCTATTTGCTTTCGTGGTACCGCTGCCTTGCGTGTCGAGATTCTTAGTACCCATTTGGTACTCCGCTTCGATTCCGAGCTTAAAGAGAGCGATGTCGAGAAGATTAAAACCTACACCAAGGTTGATCGGCATATCATCCGGGGTTTTAGACGAAGAAAAACAACCCGAACCGAGACCCGATGTACATGAAGTACTTTGCGTTGAGGAATAAATGACTCCTCCAAAGACATAAAGCCCCAATGGGAGACCCACTTGAAGGTTAATAGGAATATCTAAAATAGAATCTTTAATGTCGCCGTTGACTCCGAGCGCAGTCACTTTAATATCTCTCGATTTCGAAATCACACCCGTACGAACCTGAACAAACGGAAAAATACTAAAGAGCAGAAGCGCACCGATATCCGTTGCTGAACTCGAAGAATACGAAGGCACCGAATCAGTCGTCGTCACACTGACGCTCTGATATCCACCAATAACTCCCACTTCAATTGCCATAGCCGAGCTTGTTCCGAGCAAAGCAGACAACGCGATCACGATCATTTTTTTCATATTCTCTCCTTAGAAGATTCGTTAACGTTTTGGTAACACTCTTATTTTGGCCATCATTCCGTTGTCTTCATGGCCAAGAATATGGCAGTGATAGACAAAATCCCCTGCGATATCTCCGCTGAAATCCATCTGGAGCGTGACGCTAGGATAAGGATCCTTTTTATCACCCGACCAAAACGGAACGTCGACCATATCGAGAAACTGCTGATCATCCTTTGCAACAGCCACGCCATTTCGAGCGGCTAACAAAAAATGAATCTGGTGAATATGAAATTCATGATTTTCGGTTGAACGATTCTCGATAGTCCATTCCTCGACCGAGCCTTGAGTCACTGTAATCGCCGGACCAAGAGACATATCAAATTTCTGTGGTTTTGCTTTGCCGTCATCAACCGTAATAAAAAAGTCAGTCGGACTGGATGGATCCGCAGGGTTTGAAATCACTTCCGAAAAATAGAGCTTTCTTTTTGTGTCGATATTTGATTTTTGAACCTTTTTAAATCGCGAAATGAGAGGAATATGAAATTCATGCGGCAACCTTACTAACTGCGCCGGAGCATCTTTGCTGACTTGAATGCTCGCCAGCGGCCGTGCCGGATCACTATCGCCTGCGGGCCCCGTTTGAATCGCGAGAGTTGATAGCTCTGCTTTCTTCACTTTTTTCCTTGGAGCCACGGCGATGAATTCAACTCTTGCCGCAGGCGGCAGAAACAAATGTTTTTTAATAACTTCGTGACCGTCAACATCTTCATCTTGCGAACTCGTCGGAACGCCATCCATTCCGACGACCGCGATATTTTGCACGATGCCATCGAACGTCAGTTGCAAATCTAAAATGGTATCGGCCGAGGCGTTGAGAACTCTCCACAGCTCTCTATCACCGGGCCTCATTTGAATCACTGCCGCCGGATATTTTGGGTAAGGAATCGGCACAAAATTGAGCGATAAATCCCACGTCGGAACCTTTTCACTTGGCTTCGGCGCATCCGGCACTAGGTTATCTCGAAAAATCAGGACGCGCTCCCTAAGTCCCGCAACATGGTGTTGAAAATGCTGCATGCCCTCAACAACGATCGCGCCAGAAGCGCCGCCGAGCAAGGCTGCTTCGGAAGTTCCGTGAATATGCGGATGATACCAATAAAGCCCGGCCGGCTCGTCTTTTGGAATGTGGAGTGAATACGTGAAAGATTGTCCTGAGTTGATCAACGTATTGAGAGAATCATCTTGATGACAAACCGGCGGAACGTTAGCGCCATGAAAATGAATATTCGTGCTCGAATTATCCATCATATCGGCGGGACCGCAGGCATCTTTCATTGGAGCCATTTTTGTTCCGGCCGTGCTCACCTCGGTCGGTGTCTTATTGGTGAGAGTCATCGTCAAAATATCGCCGGGCTGAACGTGAAGTGTCGGCGAACGCTCGCCGCTCGGGAGACGATAGCAAAATTCGGTATTTCCATCTTCATCGACATCTGTTTCGTAAGTGAGGCTTAAGTCGAGTCGGCCTTTATCGCTGAAAAGATTTTTAGGTTCTTGCACGATACTTCCCGCAGTAAAACGCGAACAAGGCTTTTCTTGCGAAGGAGTTCGCTGGCTTGCCGCTTTGGCTACACTCTTTGGCACTCTCGCATGTGCGAACGAAAAGTGAGTCGATAGGACAAATAAAAACAAAATTTGCTTTTTCAATTTTTCTCCGTAGCCACAAAAAGAAATAGCCTCTTTTAGCTTAGCAGAGCTTCTACTTAAAAACAGCTCACTCGATAGAAATCCTATCTTAATGAAAACATAAAGACAATGGCTCGACGATGGTAGAGCTTAAACGATCATTTTTTTTGAGCTCATCTAATCATATTTCGAAGCTTCGGACAAACGACGCTTCCAAGAACCGCCGATGGCACCGTTCCCATTAATTTTGCTGCGACTCCCGGATTCGAATCCACCAATTTCGTTAGATGATCCAATGAAAATCGAGTTCACGGCAGCAATTTTTCCGCGCATCGAATCACCATGCTGACGCTGTCGAATTCATTGTAGTTTGGTGCAATCACGGGTACTTCTGTCACTTCAGTGTCGAGATCCAAAGCAATTTTTAATACTTCGGATGCCGTCTCGACAAAGTAAAACTGAATCGTTGATTTAACTTCTTCAGGAACTTCTTTTAAATCTTTCTGATTTCGTTTCGACATAATAATTCTTTCAATCCCAGCACGATGTGCAGCAATCACTTTCTCTTTGATTCCACCGACGGGCATCACAGCACCCCTCAAGGTAATTTCGCCGGTCATCGCGAGCTTAGGATCAACAGCGCGTTTCGATAAAATCGAAGCGATTGTTGTCAGCATCGTAATTCCTGCAGATGGTCCATCTTTCGGAATTCCCCCTGCTGGAACGTGCACGTGAATATCTTTTTTCTCAAATTCAAAATCTCTGATCACGTGAGCAAGTCTCGATCGAACGAGACTGAGAGCAATCGTCGCCGACTCTTTCATCACATCACC
>JAYTQQ010000204.1:0-4918 GCA_043746635.1 Bdellovibrionales bacterium
TGGAAGGCATATTGCCGGCGCCCGCGACGAGACCCACTAATTTAAGTCTTGAATCGACAGAAGCCAGAAGTGCTACGCTGTAAGCACCAAGGCTAAGCCCGTAAGCACCGACTCTTTGAGGGTCGACTTGGTTGTAGTTTTGTAAGAGATCGATCAGGTTTCTAAGATCAACCACCACGGCTCGATTATCTCGGTCGTGAAGTTGCCAGTCGGGCAAGACAGCGGGAGCGCGGAGATCATTCACATCCGCAATCGCGGTCACGATATTGTTAAGGCAAAAGCGATAAGCACTACTCGTTTCGATCACTGATCGACCAATAATTGTCGGCACAATAATGATCGCAGGGTAACGTCCATTCGCGACCGGATGGTAAAGAGCGATGGTCATTTCGTGATTTGAATTTAAGATAGGGTCGTGAACCGTGAAATGGGTTTCGTCGATCTGACAGCCCTTAATCGTTTGTGATGAACTGATTTTCGCGGTGGTAAGATCGAGCGGAGTGTATCTCAGTTGGGCAACGCGCGCAAGGTAGTCAAAGACGTTGATGGAGTTGAGTGGTTTTGCAAAAACTTGAGGCGATGAGATAGTGCAGAGAGCAAACATTACTACGAATCGAAACAAAAATCCATTTCTTGTTTTCAAGCTTTCCCCTTTGTAAAAACGAGTTTTTTGATACTTCAAAAGAAGCACCTGAAAATGCTTTCGCATGTGGCTTTCTTTGTCAAGTTTGATGAGTTGACGAGCGCGGTCAATGACCCTTAAGCTAGAGGAGATGAATTTTAAAGAAACCAACCAACTCTATGAAAGCTGGCTAAGAAAGCAGTTTTTTGTGATCGAAACAGACTTATCCTTAAAGCATGAGCGCATGAAGGAGAGTCCCTTTCCCTTTCTGAGAGCGACTTTTTATAGATGGTGCGGGCTTTGGCAGAAAAATATGGCTTCGTTTGCAAAAGCTCCACTTATTTTAGGGGTGGGAGATTTACACATTGAAAATTATGGAACATGGAGAGATCTTGAAGGCCGCCTCATATGGGGAATCAATGATTTTGATGAGGCCTGCGAGATGCCCTACGCAATAGATTTAGTGCGTCTGGGTTGTAGCGCTCAGATAGCCAGCTCTTGTGATCACTTGAATCTATCTTTAAAGAAAATTATGGACGCAATTTTAGATGGCTACGTGACATGTTTAAAGAACGGCGGACGGGCATTCGTTCTCGAAGAAGAGCACGCCTTTTTACGGGAGATCGCGACACAATCTTTTCGTGATCCTCGTCATTTTTTTGAAAAATTAAATCCGAGATTTCCTTCGCTGTTGAAACCCTCTTCTGAAATTAAAAAAATCTTGGTGAGTCATCTGCCAGCCGGTTCGGTCAATCTTGAGTTCGCTCACAGATCGGCAGGCCTCGGAAGTCTAGGCCGGCCCCGATTTATCGTTTTGGCAGAGTTAAATGGCGGACGCATTGTTCGTGAAACAAAAGGACTCTGCGCTCCTGCATTTTTATGGTCTTCGGGTCGTTCGGGAGCTGTCTGCTACCAAAAAATTATCGATCAGTCCGTGAGAATGTCAGATCCTGTTTTGAGACTTGAAAAAAAATGGGTGACTCGTCGTTTAGCTCCGCATTGTACAAAAATTGAAATTGCGGCTCTGCCGCGAAAACTCGATGAGCTGAAGCTCATGAACGCGATGGGCTTTGAGCTCGGAAATATTCACATGAAATATCGCCGAGTGATTTTAGCCGATTTAAAGAAACGTCGAAAGTCAGATTGGACAGACGCCGTAAAACTCATGTCCGAACTTACAATGAATGATTGGCACCAATGGCTAAAATGAGTTTTGAAGAATACACCCACAGCGCCTGGAAGATCCACGCGCTCGAATCACAAAAAGTCGCTGACGAATTTGTCGACAAAATGGCTCTGATCGAATCGTCAGAGCACATCGAACAATTCGCAGGCCTCATTTCCCACATCACTGGCGAACATTTGGGGATATGGAGCGACGGAATTTCATTTCTGCGTTTATTGAAAAATCACGCGCTTTTAATTTCGGGAACCGAAACCGAAAAAGTCTTAGTGAGGTCGATTGCATCTCTGCAGTTAGGTGCAGGGGTTAGGAGTCGATCTCGATTCGTTTTCTCCTTCAGATCATCGCAAAGTTGCGGGTGGAGAGAGTTAGGGATCAGGGGAAGCTTAGGTTTTGGTTTCGGCAAGACTTCTTTGAAGCGCACTCAGGCGCCCTCAATGGCAGCTAAAGCGCCTTACAATGCTTTCAGACGAAGCGCCTCACCCCAGTCCGTTTTCTCAGTTGTGAGCCCCTTTGACATTGTCGTATGCTTTTTTGGATCGACAATGATCACGTCGACGCCTTGGCTTTCGGCATAGGCCATGCCTTTTGCACCACCCATGATGAAGGCGCCGTCGTCGACGAAGTCGCACATGGTTGCGGTTTTACCGACACAGGTGACTTGGATGGATTTGTCGGCGCTGTAGCCGGTTTTTGGGTCGATGATGTGGTGATAGAGACGGCCATTTTTGTAGAATGATTTTTCGGTGTCACCAGCCGTTGTGACTGCGACGTCGGTTGCGTACATTTTATAGATAAATTCTTTTCGCGTAGGATCTGGATTCATTGGGCGGGGATCACCGACCGCAATCACCCAGAGCTTTCCATTCGGTTTCACGCCCCAAACACGAACCGCACCACTCGCATCGATGTAGCCTGATTTGAATTTCGAAGGTTTCAGAAGGTCGTAGACCTTGTCAACAGCCCAGCCTTCGCCCATTCCGCCGAGACCTATTTTCATTCCTTTCAGTTTTAGAAAAACGGTTTTAGCCTTTTCATCCAAAACAATATTTTTGTAATTCACCAGTGGGAGGAGCCGCTTGATGTCTTCATCGCTCGGAAAGTGCTCGGCACCTTTTTTCCAGATGTAGAGTCCGAAGAATGCGTTGAACGTGATGTCGAAGGCTCCGCCGGTGAGTTCGCTATGGTGAATCGATTGTTTAATTGTTTCGAATGCTTCGTCGCTGACTTTGGTTGGCGCAATGCCTGCGTTGTTGTTGATCTGGGTGACGAGGCTGTTGGGCTGCCATTCGCTCATCCATTCGTCGATGCGGTGCACTTCGGTAAAAGCTGAAGCCATCGCTCGGCGAATATCTCCGGGAGTTTTGTCGTTATCGAACAAGCAAATTGTCCAGGGGAGAGTCATGATCGACTGCGTTTCGCAGATTTCGCCTTCTTGAGTGGCCGTTGCGGCCGCTAAAGGACGAGAAGCTAATAGGAATAAGAACAAAAGGATAAACTTCATTCTAAGAATTTGAGCATAAATTTTCTTATGCTTAAAGCTTTTTTTTACTTATTACTTAATAGTCGTCGGATCGAAGTTGATCGCGATATTGGCGCCCTGTGGTGGAATCGAAGAACCGTGGAATACGATTGAGTTCGCATCCGAATTGTAAGACCAGCCGTTCGTAGCGTCTTGAGCAATCGAAATGCTATTGACGACAACCGTGATCGAAGACAATACCGGAGTTCTCTGTAAGAAAAACTGTGAGCTTAACTCTAAGATGTTTTCTTGGAGCCTCGTGAGAGTCGCAGAGAAATTTGTGTCACAAAGGCTGCCGGTCGTTCCGCTTGTTTGGCTAGCGAGATTGATGTAGCGCTGAGCAATAATTGAGTTTGGAGAGCCCGAAGAAGTCTGCGCCGTTTGGCAGGCACTATCTAAAACCGAAATTGCGCTGACATTGTAGTGACGATTCGACGGCGTGCTGCTCGTCAAGGTATCGAGGTAAGAAATATAACTATCAACCGAATCAAGAGTTGGAGCCGCATAGTCGTGATCGGGCACGTAACGGGCTTGGTACTGCGCAAGGGTTTCGCCGGGGAGTTGTCCGATCCAGCTTCCTTCGACGCGTCTATCTCCGCTAAAATCATCTTCGTCAGATAAAATAATCACTGCAAGGTAAGCATCAGCGCGGTGGAAGCCCGCATTTTGCGAATCGTCGAGCGCAAGTTGCATACTTCGAAACGCACGTTCGTCACCACTTCCTTGGTCGCCCTGGTATGCATTTGTCACGAAGGTATTGATGAGGTCGGCAACGCCTGGGATAATCACGAATATGCCAGAATATTTCGAGTAAGAAACGGTGCTCGTGGGTTGTCCGTTAGAGTTGAGTTGGTACAGGGTCGCGCCGTTGCGAAATTTAGTATAAGCATTATTATTTGTAAATGCTGCTCCACCTAAATACGATTCTGTTGTTGTGATTGCGATTTTAAAATCGAGGTTCTTAGACTGAAAATTTGTCATGAAAGATTGAATATTGGTTAAGATATTATTCTGTGCAGGAATCATAGACGGAGAATTATCCACCACCCATAAGAGATCGACTTTATTACTTGTTGAAGAGCTCGATTGTTGAAAGCTCTGTCCTGTTGGGAGGAGTGAAAAGCTTGACTGACTATTTGAACAAGCTGACAAACACAAAGATGAAATCGACACCGCGATGCAACCGAAACGGGTAATTGATTTCATAAAACACTCCTCTTGTAATAAACGACCGACATGAATTATTCGGACTAAGGTCATGGCAGATCAAATCTCGCGAATACTGTCTAAATATTTCACGGCCTCGATTTTCACATCTTTATTGAGACAGTTTTGTCGATCTTGAAAGGATTCGAGGCGTCGTGACTACAATTTTGACAGGATCCTCAAAATTGAAGTTTGCGAAAGACCTAAAAAAATACTTTGAGCTTCTCAAAGCCGTACAAAAGCGCTTTATTAAAATGAGAAATTGTCTCAATTTGAAACGATGGGGAATATGAATTTAACTAACGCTGATTTCTTAACTTTATTTTGATTTGCTTAGGGGGCGATGTTTTACACAAAAATCCAATTCTAAAAAGAAATTTAGAGC
>JAYTQQ010000205.1:0-2096 GCA_043746635.1 Bdellovibrionales bacterium
CTCAACTGATTGTCAGGAACAACGATCTCCATCTCTTTATTCGATTCATCAACGAAGACTCGAGAAATTTCAGCAGGAGCCAAAGCATTACACGCAAAACGAGTCACGTCTTCATCCCACGGGACGATGTCGATTTTCTCGCCGCGAAGTTCTTGTACGATGTTTTGAACGCGACTGCCCTTCATGCCCACGCAGGCACCAACTGGATCAACCGATGAATCTTTGCTAAAAACTGCAATCTTAGCGCGAGCACCTGGCTCACGTGCAGCGGCCATGACTTGAACAATTCCGTCGTAAATTTCTGGAACTTCCATTTCGAAAAGTTTAATTAAATACTGCTCGCTCGCACGAGACATGATGATCTGAGGACCACGAGTTGTCTGGCGAACATCTGAAATATAACCTTGCAAACGATCGCCCGGCTTGTACTGCTCACCGGGAATTTGTTCACGTGGTGGAATATAGGCTTCTGTACGACCAAGATCGACCACGATCGCGCCACGTTCAACACGTCTCGCGATACCCGAAGCGATCTCGCCTTTACGTTGTTCAAATTCATTAAAAATAATATCGCGCTCAGCATCCCGCACTTTTTGCGTGATGATTTGTTTCGCCATTTGGGCGGCAATGCGACCAAGATCGTTGGTCTCCATTTTGATACCAATTTGATCGGAAACTTGAATTTCTGGATTGAGAGCACGCGCTTCTTCTAAGATGATTTCGATTTCTTCATCAACGAAAGCTTCGGGAGTGACGACTTCTTTGAATTCGTATAGCTCGACTTCGCCGGTTTCTTCATTATATTGAGCTTCGATGTCGCGATAAGTGCCGTATTTTTTACGGGCCGCCACAATCATACCTTGAATAACCGCATCGATAACAATTTGTTTATCAATACCTTTATCCTCGCCCACTTTTTCAATCATTCGGCTTAAATCAGAAAATACGTTATTCGCAGCCATTCTATACCCTCGCTTTTCGTTCCATCTATTTATACGGCGACCCTACTTGAGCCACCTTTTTAATTCAACATAAAGACATCTACTGCTGATTCTGTTGCGCCTTACCATACTCGAAAACCACATTGGCTTTCGCAATTTCTGAGAAAGGAACATAAACTTCTTCGGGTTTGCCTCCCAGTTCAACAACCATTTTAATGCCATCAGGATTCTGGCTCAAAAGCGCGCCCTTGATCTGCTTTGCTTTGCCAAGCTGAGGAAGAGCCGAATTAAAATCAAGCATTGGGGCAAAACTCTTCACCAAAATGGTTTTGCCGATCACTTTTGTGAAGTGCCAATCTTTTTTAAGCACACGCTCGAGCCCAGGGCTTGAAACTTCAAGAAAATATTTTCCGCCGGGGATAACGTCTTCAACATCTAAAATAAGATTGAGTCCTCGTGAAACATTTGAGCAGTCGTCGATTGAAACTCCCGCTTCAACGTCTTTGTCGATGTAAACTCTCAACACGCGAGATCCCCCACCACCGGCAAACTCAACGTCATAGACGACACATGATTCGCGGACCGCGACGTCGTCGGCCAAGGATTTAATTTTATCTAAAAAACTATCTTTCATATAACCACCTACAAAAAGCGATGCCCCAGCTTCAGACTGAAGGTCTTTTCCTAAAACAAAATGTTACGGAAAAACGAGTAGCGCGCCTGAAGAAGCCCTGTGCCGAAATTCGTGCACAAAGAGCAGCGCTTAAAGAAAACAAACGAGATCTCAAGCTAGCAAATGCTTGCTCGTTTAGCAAGGCCAAAGGGCATCGCGGCTTTGAAGCCTGGTTTTTTCACAAAATCTTGAGGCTTAAAAGCTCAGCCTGACCGCCATCTCGGTAATACTTGGGACGGTGGCCGTCGGATGTAAAGCCTTGTTTTTTATAAAAAAGAAGCGCGGCCTCGTTTTTTTCATGAACTTCCAACCAGACTTCGAGGGGCCGCGGCTGGAGGGCCCGAAGCTCGTTTAAAAATTCCAAAAAAAGTTTACTCATCAGCCCCTGTCTCTGAAATTGAGGGGCCGAAGCCAAATAGATAATTTCAAAAGTATCGATCGCAATTTTCTGGTAAATCACAAAAGCGCTTAAAACATGAGCG
>JAYTQQ010000206.1:0-4380 GCA_043746635.1 Bdellovibrionales bacterium
ATTAAATTGAGCGAAAATTGAAATAAAAGTCCCTAATTTGTTTCTCTTTTCGTGGAATTCTTCGTTTAAAAGTTCTGGCCTTGGTATCACCTTTGCAGAGACCTCAAAGGAACAAAAATACTTTTAAAAAGAGACGTCTCAAATGAACCTCAAAACTGGGCTCACCACACTTGGATTTTTATTTTATTCGGCCTCTTCTTTCGCATCTCTCGATGTCTGTAAGCTTGTCGATAAAGAAATCGCGAACTCAGAAGTCTATAGCTCTTCAGCCATCAGAGAATACAAAGAGGATCTTGGTCGCGAGTGCGATCTCGCAAAAAAATACCGTTCGATGCGAGACAAAGCGCAAACCCAATACGGCATTCAGCTGACAGACATTAGTCTTTATCAGTCGCTTCGTTACGTTGAGCGCTACAGATACGAAGAGGCCGAGGCCCTCGAAATTCCGGTTGCAAAAATTTACCAGCGGTTTGCGGCTGACTATGCAAAAACGACCGAAGAGAAGTCTTCTGAAGTTTGGGACAATTGGCAAGTCGGCATCAAGCAATTAGCTGTCGTTCGTAAAGAACTCGAGCAGGGACGTGCGCTCACGATCAATCGTCTCTTTGAAGTTCATAAAGGTTTCTATACTCTATCGGAAGAGACGGGTGATTACGCCCATGTTCCATACCCTGGCGAGATGAAGCCTGCTCAAAGTAATGATAATCCGTGGTGGAGCCTCAAAGATACCGAGGGCAGTGAAGTGACGTCGCAAGCAAAAGCTCTCAATCAAAATTATCGATCTTATGGTCTGCTTCAAGATGATGACGAGAATCAAGAAGAGTCTTACGTGAATGACACAATCACGGTTCGCCCTCTCCGTGGCGGTTATTCGATCTATTCCGGCGATTCGAGAGGAAATAGGGATCATCTGGATCAAGTTCTCGGGTTGATCAATCAAATGCTCAAGCAAGCGCGCACTGGTCAGCACATGGTTTCTCACGGAAGGCTTATCACTCCAGCTCAACTTGCTTATCTCGTGCAACAATTTTACGTTGATGTTCATGCTTTCTATGAAGGCAACGGTCGAACCAGTCGCTTTTTGCAAGAACTCATTCTGACTTCGTTTGATATGCCGCACGGTTCGTCGGGAGATTTGATGTCGAGCGACGTTCTCACGTTTACGGATGACTATTATAAACTAGCGATCGATAAAAACTTTGCCGAGCTCGATCAAGTTTCAACTTGTCTCGATAGTGAATATAAAAATATCCTTGTTAAGTCGTACGCCAAAACCTTGCGTGACGTTGAACCGATGGCATTGGGTTATACTTGCCGGCTCTTGCAATAGAATAATTTTTTGAAAAAATTTGTGAAAAAATTTGTGAAAAAATTTGAATGATGCTCAAAATTTGCTTTCCCGAGAAGCTTTTACAGTGTTCTTTCGGTTAAGGTCATTGTATGAAGGAAGAGGCTGGTCGCGGTTTTGCTCTTCATTCGTCTAGAACTAAAGTCTATAAAATTAAAAAAGGGAAATTTATGAAACAAATGATTTTGTCTTTAAGCCTAATGGTCATTGCGACGGCAAGCTTTGCCGATATTAATCTTCCTAACGGAGGATCCGCGAATATCAACGGACAAATTGTGACTTGTGGGAGCACTTCAATGTTTTCAATTAAATGCGATTGCAAAAGCATATACGGCAAAGTCGGTGAAGTGATCGTGACTCCGGGGCAGAGCCCCGTTGACGAATGTCATAAGGTAAGTTCGATTTCGACTCCTGATTCTTGTGCAACGTTTTCGAACCCGACCGGAACGATTATCTGTGATTGTAATAGTGTCTACGGCAAAGTGGGCGAAGTCATCATAACACAGGGTTTAAGCCCAATTGATGAGTGTCATAAGGTGAACTCAATCTCGGCACCTTATAACTGTTCATCTCGATAATTAATTAGTTACCGCCGCCGCTGAATGGAAGACATGAACCGTTCGCGTCCAGGCCGAGCGAGCAGCAAGCGTTATCAACCGTCGAGAATACCCCTGCGCAGTAGCGGGGAGAACTATTGTCGTGAGGATCTGAATCGAAAGGAACTGAGTTGTAAGTTCCTTTCGTGAGGGTCGGTAAGCTTCCCGGTTCTGGAAGAAATCTTCCAGCGGGAGTTGTTTGTGAGCACCAAACCGCAGTCGGCACCGGAAAGCCGGTGTCTCTCACGTAGCAAAGCGGTTGTTGATTCCAACTGAATCCACCAGTCGTGTTTGTCGCGTAAGCGAGACCGTAATAATAACCACAATTTGGAATCACGCTCGTACGCTGTACGTAATAGAAGTCGTAGTCAGCATTATATTTTTTGCAAAGATTTTTAACATTCGCGGTCATTTGAGGGAGACGAGCATCGATCTCACGACCTGCGTCCGTTTTTGTATCGCAGTCTGAAGAGTTCGCACCATTACAAACCGGAAAGACGCATTTGCCGGTGGCTGAATTATAATTTCCGCCGACGACTTGAATTCCCGTCGGAGTGGTCAGGCTGATAGAACAACCTTGAGGAGTCGGGCAAGAAAGTAAACTATAGTTTGCATCACCCGTCCACGCACCATTGATGCATTGACGAGTCTGAGGCGACCCGCAAGTTCCGTCGTAGAGAGTTGCGGCGACAGGAGGGCGCAACGCTTGAACATTTGTGCCGCTTGCAATTGCCTGCCCCGCAATCGTGCAGCTCAGCGCCGCACCCGGAGTACACGAAGCAAAAGAAAACGAAGGATTACCAGACATAAGCGTATTTGAACAAGTACGGCTCATGTAATACGGCGCGGCCGTGCCCGCGTTACCGCAATTGACACCGTAAGGAACGGTTGAGGTACTCCAAGTGTCAACAGAAGCTCCGTTCAAAACTGTTTGGCCGTTGAATACGCAATTGCCCGGAGCCGATGTTGTACAAGACGCAAACGAAAAAGAAGAATCACCAGAGAGAATTCCGTTACTGCATGTGCGTTTTAAATAATAAGATGAAGGTACTCCGCCGCCACCGCAACTCGTTCCGTACGGAACCGAGTTCGTATTGAAAGCATCGACCGACGTATTGCTCGATATAGATGCGCCATTGAAAGAGCAGCTCAGGGCACCCGTATCTGAACAAGTCGAATACGGAAAACTTCCTGAGAGAACGCCGTTGGTGCAATAACGTGTTTGTCCGGTGACGATACAAGGGACTCCCGCTGGAGAAGTGCGCGAAGGATAAGCCGTAATAAAATTTGAAGTTGTTCCGCTGGCTGAGCCGCTCATCGTGACGCCGTCGAGAGTGCAAGAAAGAGGTGTCGACGACCCTTGCGCATTGGTCTGAGGGGCTGCTGCCGTATTCCACGCACCGGTTGAGCCGTCAGCGCAGTTCTGAAAATAGAGAGCTAACGAAACGATCGCCCCGAAGAAAAGAGCCGATTTGAGCCTGAGGTGTTTTTTCATGAAAAAAGTGTCTCCTTATAGAGCTATCAAATCGGTACATTTCGAGAATTTCTTGAGAGGTTATTTTGCACTTGTTGCCGCTTTATAGAAATGTCCGGTTTAAATTCGGATTAAGTGTGCGCTAGAATCTGCGCCTGCTGATGATTCGCGCGATCGAAAGCACTGAAAGCTTCGTCCTGAGAGTCTTGTCGATAGTCCAGGCTGGTCCAAAAAATACTCTAAAATGCACCAAGCCTCCCAGAAGCTTCATGTTATCTGCGATGTTGATGGAAAGTGGGTTGAAGATTTTTCGATCACGGGGTCACGTAAACCAGCTTTTGCAAAAGATCCGCTCAAACGCAAATCATAGAACGTTCTCTTATCAACAAGTTCCTGATGGGTGTCGCTGGAGGTCCGCCACAGATGATCCTTTTAACAGAATGGCAGGATCAAATTAAGCCGGACAGCAGTGCGTTTACTTATTTGGCTTGCTTCCGCCTCTCCGCCGGAACTCCAAGGCCGCCCAAATGAACAGAGTCAGTTTTATAATTTTGGAAATTTTCGGAAATGAGGCTTTTCTAAAATCCTCGTTTGCGACTGACGGGATTCTTTCGGAGACCTGCAATCATTTGTATCTTATCTTTTTTCATACTTTCGCAGAAATCGTCAATGTTTATGCCTTCATATCTAACGGCATATCAGCTCATGCCCGTAACGGTACTCTCTACTCGAACCAATGAAAATATTTAATTTTTGAATCGGGTGACTTTATTTTTTATAATCTTTTATCTAGGTTTTCTGGTTTCGGCGACATATTCTTGTTCGCCCATGCAAAAAATAACGGTCTATACACCGCGAGATTTCGTGCCGTCATAAATAAAATATTATTGTTTTGCGAACATACGATGAGTTGACGGGGGCGTTTTCGGTTATCTGTTGGTCGTCGGAGGTCATCTCTCGAG
>JAYTQQ010000207.1:0-4583 GCA_043746635.1 Bdellovibrionales bacterium
ATGCCGATGCCGTTTTATTCGGTACTGCATCTGACCTTACTTGGGAAGTCATGGTTTTTATGCGTTGGGGCCTTCAGAATTTTGCCAGTGTACGGCCCACAATAACTCGTCCAGGTACGCGATCACCTATAAATACTAAGGGGCCTGTTGACTTAGTCATAGTTCGTGAATGTTTAGAGGGAGAGTATCCAGCCCGTGAAGGTGAACTGGATGAATTTAATTCGCGGTGGCCAGACTTTAAGGATGTGATAGGACAAAAAATACCTCCTAATGGTAAATTTGCATTGCGGGTGATTACCGAGGTAGGTGTATCGCGAATTACGGATGTTGCGATAAAGCTTGCGCAATCGCGAGCGGCGAAAAGAAGCCGAGCGAGTAAGGTCACAATTGTAACTAAGGCAAATATACTATCAAAAAGTGATGGCATGTTCCTTGAGATTGCTAAACAGCGATTGAAGAAATTTGATATTGAAATTGATGAATTGTTTATTGATGAAGCATGTCGTCGGCTCATTATTTCACCTGAAAAATTCGATATAATTCTGTCGCCAAATCTTTTTGGCGACATTATGAGCAGCATCACTTCGGAGCTCGGCGGAGGAATCGGCGTCGCACCCTCCGCGGTAACCGGCGGTGTGACTCCATACTATGAATCCGTTCATGGTTCAGCGCCCGATATCGCTGGACAAGGTATAGCAAACCCATTGGCGACCGTTTTGTCAGCGAAAATGATGCTAGAGGATTTATCCTTTGGGGAAGAGGCAATGGCGATTGAAAATGCCGTTGCGAAATTATTGGCAGAAAATAAAATACTCACTAGGGATTTGGGTGGGCGAGCAAGTACAAATGAATTGATTTCAGCACTAATTGCAATTTTATAATTGTTCTCTTAAGAGGTGTACTTTGATAAAGTTAAGTAAGTTACCCGAGCTTGAGTTTCCTCGTGTCTACCAGCAACCGGCGGATTTCAATGAAACTAGAACGAGTGAGGGCCTGTTTTCTTGGTTGAGCAAGAATCAGGCGGAAATTATGAGAGAATGCCAGAAGGCTGGAGCCATATTGTTTAGAGGTTTTCCAGTTAGTTCTTCGCAAATCTTTCAAGAATTTTCATCAATATTTATTCCAAATCTTGCTAGTTATGTTGGTGGGGACTCGCCGCGAACTAAGGTTTCTGGAGCGGTCTATACTTCGACCGAAGTTCCCGCAAATTTAACAATTTCAATGCACAATGAAATGTCTTATTCTAATAGTTATCCGAGTACCGTTCTATTTCATTGTGACATCGCTCCGCAAAAGCGAGGAGAAACTCCGCTGGCAGATTGTCGCCGACTTTATCGATCCTTGCCTAAGGAACTCGTCGAGCGTTTCGAAAAAAAGAAAGTGACTTATATTCAAAATCTTCACGACGGCTTAGGTTTGGGTAAGTCTTGGCAGCAAACCTTTGAAACCAAGAACAAAGCAGACGTTGAAGCGATATTAGATCGAAGAAGAGCTAAATATGAGTGGAAAGAAGAAGGTGGCTTGCGAATTTCGGAGACCGTTGATCAAGTCATTATTCATCCAGCAACTGGAGAAAAGTGTTTTTTCACCCAGGCTCATCAGTGGCATTATAGTGAGCTTGATAAAGAAACTCAGGAGTCATTGTTGGGGATGATGGAAGAAAGTGACTTCTATCACACTTGTACATTCGGTGATGGCACGCCTATGGATTTAAATGATTTAGAAATGATTCGCGCGGCGTTCAAAAAAGAGTCAGTCGAATTCTCTTGGCAAAAAGGCGACGTATGTCTTGTGGATAACATTCTTGTCGCTCACGGTCGAAATTCTTTTGAAGGACCAAGGCGAATTCTGGTTGCATTTGGTTGATGTTCACCTAGGACAAAGGGCTGGCTTGGATCGGCCTCAAATTTTACCTTCTTGAAACTTAAATTCAAAATCTTTTTAGTCCGATAGAGCTACAATAGCTTACTTTCATGATCGTCGACTAAAAAGGGTTCGAATTGGCAGATCCGAATGTTCTTGAAAAAATAAATGAATATACCGTTATTCGCAAAATAAGTGAAGGTACATCAGGTGCCGTTTACCTTACTGAACGAGATGGTAAAAATTTCGCAGTTAAAGTCCTCAAACAACTTGATGAGGATGCGCTTGTTCGATTTCGGAGAGAAGGTTCGACCCTAGCTCGCCTTAAGCATGAAAATTTAGTTAAAATTTATGACATTGGAGAGCAAAGCGGCGTGCCGTTCTTGGTCATGGATTACCTTGAAGGAAAAAGTGTTGATGCTGAAATTTCTAAAAATGGAGTCCTATCTCAAGAAGAAAGCATTGAGCTGATTAGGGAAATATCTTTAGCGCTATCAGAACTTCACAGAAACAATTTCATTCACCGAGATATAAAGCCCGCAAATATATTCAAACTTAAAAATGGTAAATTCAAGCTGATCGATTTAGGTTTGGCCGGGGACGTCAATCAAATCAAAACGGAAACGAGTTTAACAGGCACGCCTATGTTTTGTTCTCCTGAGCAGAGTAGAGTTCTAAAAAGAGATGTCGATTTTAGATCAGATTTGTATTCTTTAGGAGCTACATTTTTTTCTGTTCTTTCAGGGCGGGCACCATTTATTGGAACTTTATCAGAAATTTTACAACAAAACGCTTCACGAGTTCCGCCGGATGTTCGAGAGCTCAATTCAGAAGTGCGGCCCGCAATTGCTTCGATTATAGCTAAATTACTCGCAAAAGATCCTGACGATCGATATCAGTCTGTGAGTGGTTTGATCTCTGACTTGAGCCGAGTGGATCAAATTGATCAGCTGCTAAGAGATCACGAAAATCCTCTTCTCGGAAAAAATGATCGAACCACACTTGCGACGAAAGTAAATTTCATTGAAAGGGTCAATGAGTCAAAAAAAATTCAAAGTGTATGGAGTGAAGTGATTAGTGGCAAATCAGGATTGCTTTTGGTAAGTGGTCCATCGGGCTCAGGCAAAAGCCGGTTAACAAGCGAGTTCATCAACAATAAAAAGAATGATCGTATAATTGTACTAAATGCAAAATGTCAATTGTTTGATCGCGACTTCTCGCTCGGCCCGATTCGCCAGGCAATTGATGCGCTATTTGAAGCGATTAGCTTTCTGCATGATGCTGAGAAAGATAATCTTTTTGAAAAGATACAGAAGGCCGGTGAGGGCCGTGAGCGTAGCCTCAAAAAGTTCAATAAATCTTTTACGAAAATATTCAAAAAAAATGAAAAAGAAGTTACGGAGAGTTTTGCCAACTTTGAAGAGGATGCTGAGCTCTACTTTATTCAAATCGCAGAATTTCTTGTTGATTTGAGCGCGCAATGGGACGCGATGGTTCTCTATATCGATGATCTTCAATGGTTAGATCAAGCCTCATCGCAAGTTTTGAAAAATATTCTTGAGATGAGTGTTGCGAAGAAAGTACTAATTTTAGGCACGGCGAGGGACGACGACGATAGCAAGAAAAGTATTTTGAATCTCGAAGATAAATTGTCCGATTATATTTTTGATAAAATAAAACTTGAGGTTTTTTCAAAACAACAGGTTTCAGATCTCATTTGCGGCTACCTCGGAGTAAAGCAAATCGCAGAGTACATAGTAGAAGCTCTTCAGGGCTTAACAGGTGGGAACCCTTTTATTATAATAGAGTATCTTCGCGCAGGAATGGAGCAGGGTTTTCTTAGGTATCAAGCCGGCGATTGGATTTTAAATCAAGACACTCTCGAGAAAATTGCACTTTCTCAGAGCGTTTACGATTTGATATTAAAGAAAATAAAATCCAGTTCTAACGAAGCTCTGGAGTTTTTACAGTTTGCGGCTGTTCTCGGCAGCGTTTTTAGATCCAACGATATCTCAGCAGTGCTCAGTTTGGATTCGGCAACGGTCGATGTCAGGATCGAAGAAAGTGTAAATCTTGGTCTCATCGAAAGAGTTAGTGCCGTGAAGTTGAAGTTTACTCACGACAAGATTTCAGAATCCATTATGAGTTCACTGGCCCCAGAAAGAATAAGAGAAATATGCGATAGATTGGCATTCTACTTATTTAACAAAATAGAAAAGATGCCAGACGAGATTTATTTAGTTGCGCGGCTTTATGCTAACGGTAACGTTGTTCAAAATATAAGTAATGCGATTACTACACAACTAATTGCTGGTAATTTTGCATTTGAGAATTTTTCGTATAGTGAAGCTTTCACATTTTTTAAAAGGGCTAAAGAGTATATAATATCAAATGGTATTGAAAATACAAACCTGATCGATATTGCCTCGAGGCTGGCAATATGTGCAACGATGTGTGACGATGAGCCATTGGCTCGTGAGGCAATCGAGATTCATATAAATAACGCCAAATCAGATGTTGAAAAAGCGCATGCTTATGCCTTGAATGCCTGGATATTGACTCAACAATCTGATCTGGTCGGATCTATCGAGAACTTTAAAAAAACGACCGAATTAATTGGCCAACCTTACCCTAAACATCTGAATATAAAACTTTTACATATTGTTCTTCTTTGGTTCTGTACTTTGTTTTTAGATGTTGTACCCATTAAGATTTCGAAG
>JAYTQQ010000208.1:0-9929 GCA_043746635.1 Bdellovibrionales bacterium
TACGAGAGCTTGAGCGAGCTATTGAGCAAGACGCTCAGAAATGGGCGAAGAGAATGAAAAAGCTACTTGAAGAGATAAACATCAAGGTGAATGAAGACGGCGGCAAGCTTTCAAATAAAAAAATTAAACAATATCAAAAGCAGTATCGACGCATTTTAAAAGCAAATCGAACGCGGCGGCGCTCATACAATTTTTCGTTGTCAAATGATTGCGAAGTCAGGGTAGATCTAATGTTGAAGTTCCTCTACGAAGTGTTTGAGGCTTTCAAGCTCGCTTAGTGAGAGATCTTTGAACTTAACTCCTGTCAATGTCTCCCAGTTCCTTAAGAGGTCATCAAGAAGTATTTGTCCGAGACGGCGATCCTTGTAGAGCGGTTGGCTGGCTATTTGTCCGCGAATTTCCATAATCCATTTCTCGATATCTCGATCTACTGGCTTATGTTGTGGGATCGGGAGACCATGAACCCGGCTTGTCCACTCTCTTGTGGAGTTTATGCGTTGTTCGGCTTGTCCAAGTGAAATTTGAAACGAGCGGGCCTCATTCATCGCCTGTACAAGCAGGCTTTCAATGTCGCCAGAGAGTTCTTTTGCCGGGCGATCGCTGTGAAATCTCTTGGTGTCATTCGCAAGACTTACGGGTGCACGACTTTCTGCAACGAGTTCTTTAACATGCTCCAAAGTAAACTGGCGATAAAATCCGCGATCAAATCCAGCTTTGCCGCTTTCAAGAGAAAATTCCATGAGTTTGGGATTGGATCCGTTAATGGCAATAAACATAATTTGAACCGGGGTTCGAGGGTCAATTTGCTTTCGCAATGCTCGAAGCCTATCTAAGTCGAGATCGGCCTCTCCGTCCGTCATGACAATAATATTTGCTCTTGCGAGTGGGTCTCTTCTGCTGGGCTCTTTTTGTGCCGCAATGATTTCAAGAAGTGCTTTCTCAATAGCTAATTGAATGTTTGTATCGCCTTCGGTATTTTTTAGTCGCGTACGATAGTTTTGAATAATATCTTTTGCGTCGTCATCGCTTAGAACTCGATGAATCGTATGAACCTCTTCGTCAAAGCCCATCAAAATGTTGCGAGCGAGTGGTTTTCCGGTCACTGGAGACCTGCGACTCATGCCCTTACCTACAAAAGCTGCAATGATAGCCGCTTGTAAATCGGCCGGATCATTTATCATACTTCCTGAAGTATCATAGAGAATTTGGTTAATAGTCTCAGGTTCACCCTTTCCAATAACGCCAGGTATGTCAACTTGCCTTCGCCGTACAGGAACGAATGACGTTCCCTCCATATAGTTTTCATAAGCTGACTTATGGGCTTGTAAATGAACGGATCGGTAAATGTCGGCCACAAGTTTTGTTGGAAGCATATCGGTTCCCATACGGCGTTTAAGATCTTCTTCAAGTAATTTTATAGTAATGTATTCGAGCTGTGGATCTGTATCGAGAATAAAATCAACGAGATTTGAAACTGTACCCATGAGTCGGTAGTCGTTCAGTTTACCCGAAGCCAAATCATCGGCTAGTTGATAAGTGGCCTGATTAAATCCAACATGTTCAAACTCTCCGGGCCCTCTTTTGAAATAGGTATCGCGGATAATATTTCGAGTGATCGAATCAAGTGGTTTGAGAAACTCTTCAACTGCACTCACGCGGCCAGAGTCCTGGTGATTGAGTGCCTTAATACGATCAAGAATTCGTTTTAAGCTGGCGGTGAGCTCCCTTAAAATTTGGGCCGAGGAATCTTGATCCATAACTTCATTGAAGAGCAAGAGTCGTTGCAGAAGTCCGTTGACCTGATCGTAGGTTTTGTTGACTGATTGGCTGCGGACACTCGCCGCGAGACTCGTGAGAATGTCTTCAGGGCGGCCTTCTTTTTTTGTAAAAATTTGTCGTGCCCGACTATAGAGATTTTTAACGTGGGTGTTAGTAGAGTACTTGACGGCATCACCAATTCGATTCAGTCTTTCAGTTAAAGTCATCACTGTTTCTTTGGGCCATAGGGCGTGTTGTAACAAGACTCTTAAGGTTCTCTCAGTAAGGGGGTTGCGATTTTTATCTGGCTTCATTGATAGGGATCCAATATCAAGCTCTCTATTGAGTTCTTCTAAATCAAGTTCGTTTTTTCCTGGCTCTGGCTTGTCACTATTTGCAATGTTGTTTTGGGCCTCTTGTGCACCTTTGTCAGAATTTTGTTTTAACTTTTGATCGTGAGATTGCTGTTGCTTAGAATCGACGCTTTCTCCTGGTTGAGTTTGATCTGTATTCTCTTTAGGTGGAGCGCTGCTATTTTCTTCTTCTTTGTTTTTGAACTCTTCAGAATCGGACGTCTCCTCTTTTTTTATCCGATCTGGTTTTCTTGGCGTCGGATCGAATTCGATCCATTTACCATCTGCATAAATCTCGATCCATGCATGTCCTTCGGCGGGTTTCACAAGATAAGAAAAATCTTTTGGCTGATCAACTTTAGCTTTTGCTCTGTAGCCAAAAACTACACGCGAAGGAATTTTATACGTGTCTCTTAGTAGACTTACCATCATGTATGCCGCCATATCACATTGAAATTTTCCGGACTTGAGTGCGGCGATCGGATCTTTTTCTGGGCGCTTGTCGACACTGTAAAGATAGTCGTGTTGCAAATGAGTTTCGATAAGTTTCGCAATTTCTTGTGGAGGCCTCTTAGGATCGATACGATTGATAATTGCCGCTCGCAATTTATCTGGCCAATCTTGTGATGAGTAACCAACCTTCTCGGTTAATATTTCAAGATCCTCAATATCAAGTCGCTCCAATTTTTTGGGTCGTAGTGGAATATCAGCTTGTTCGATTGGCATATTGGTCTCAATCACGTATGTCCCAAATTTAGTGAGGGTGATTTTGACTCTCGGATCTTCAGATTGAAGTGGTTCATATCCACTTGGCAAGACAAGGTCGCGTAAAGTCTTTTTTGCTAAATTGACTTTCATCTTAAATCGGGTTGGCGAGTGAGATCCAATAGCTGTATTTTGTCCCGGGAGGTCTCGATCATAAAATGCATTTGGTCTGCCACGAGTGACACCGTTATAGACTCCAATTCTGAAGTAAGAGGCATCAAAATTGACTTCTGCAGCGACAGTTTTCTTATGGTCACCCTTACCTTTTTTTTCAGTGTCTTTGGTGTGTGGTGCGTAGTCTTTGGGTTTTCCTTCAATGTCCTCTGGTTCTTCAGAAGATGAAGCGCCTGAGTCTATGATATCGATGTCTTGTGTGGAAGCTTCTTGAGTCGTGTCGGATTCGCCTTCTTGCTGCATCAACGAACTATGCTGAGGATCCATTTTAAGATTCACAAATTTTTTCAGGTATTCTTTGAGAAGTCTAAGGCCCCACTGAGCTGATAAAAGATCAAGTCGCTTGAGTTCACTAACCTGATTGGGGCTTATGAGTAAAAGTTTCGCATCATGCATAACATTTGAAATGAGCTTCCAGTCAATTTGATCTGTTTGAACAGATACTCCAAAGTTCGTATCACGGATCTGCGCTGTCGGTGCCGCAAAGGTCATAACATCATTTCGATCCTTAAAAGAAATGAGGTTGTGATTTTGATCGTAGCGAACTAGGAGCCTATCACGGATAGCGATTTGACTTTCGAGTGAGTAGGCCGTTGCGTAAGGGTTTGTATTGCCACCGAGTGCGATTTTAATTTTCGAAAGAAGATCGTCTGCCATTTCGGTGGCGCGAACAATGAGTCTCTGATCTTTTTCGTTGTGCGCTGGAGGGCCTCCAAATAATTCAGCGCAAAGATCAACACCTGCAAACGCGTTTGTCGCGCATCCAAAGCACAGAAACAAAGAGATGATTACATTTAAAACGATACGCATTTTTCTTTCTCGAAAATTACTTTTAAGGACCCGTTGACGAGGCTGAATTATCCATAAAGTTAGTTGGCGTCGGCATATCGGTGTCTAGGCCAATCCAAGTTGGACGACCCTTGGCAATCCAGAGATTCATTTCGAAATCATTGTCTTCGATATGAAATCGCGGTTTGCCATCGGGACCCTGAGAAATTATTTCTGCAACTCTTCCGGCTTGGTCTTTAAATTCACTCCATAAGCCGTAAAGGCCGTCTAGAAAGATGCGCATTTCAGTTCTTTTGTGGCCGATTTCCATGACGTCTTCGTCAGATCTCTGTATGTCTGTAAGTTGCTTCCAATTTCTCGGAACTGTTTCGCCGAACTCATTGGTTTCTCCAGCAAAAAGTATCTCGCCGGTTTCAGGATTGAACATTGTCTTTCCTGGCATAACAGTCGTCATGACGCGAAATAATCTCCAAAGTGAACTTGGACCAAGTTCGATGGCTTGTGAGGCCCAGGCGTTAAAATTATCACCTTGAGCTAGCGGGGATTTTAAAAAATCAACATATGCTGAGACCAAAACAATCTTTGTAAGTGAGTTTGCTAAGCGATTTGTTAAGTCCGCCGCAGGTTCGAAAGCGATGGGGTGTTCCTGCGGATCACTTTTTTTGAGAGCCATTGATTTTCGAATTTCATCAACGAGTTTTTTCTTGAGAATATCGGCAAGGTCATGAATGGCAAGATCAAAGTATTCATTGGTTTTGATGTGACCGCTGAGTGCAGCCGTTTCGATAACCGCGTAGTCGACTTCTGGCATTTCATTTTGTTTGAGCCAATCTCTTGCTCCGGCATCATCAAGGCGTCTGGCCATAGCCCGATTTTTCAAATTAGAGAAACGAGTCATTGCTAAGCGAACGTTTTTTGCGGCCCAATTTGTAAAGTAGTGTTTAAATTGCGCCCGATTCAGAAATGCCAAAGCCGTTTTCTCTCGACCCTCTTTCATCATTCGACTGATTAATCCAGCAGGAGTTTCGTTAGTGTTAATCGTGAGGCTTCTTAAGGCGAGAGGAATTCCATTTACTTTTCCGTCACTCATAGCTTCAAGCATGACAGCTGCTGCTGGTGGAGGAGCCTTGTCAAATTCATCGACCATTCCGAAAGCTTGGTTCAAAAATGCTGCGTCGACATTGATATCAGATCTGCCTTGTTCAGCCCCTTCTCGAGTTTGGCCGCCAATTAAGTCAAGAGGTGATGACCACTCATTCAGGGTTACAACTTTGGTTCTCGGTTCTGAAGCGAGAGTCACGCCAGTTTTAGCGGCTCCGTGTTGTCCAGCATTGAGAACGTGGGTTCCTTTGAGTGAGCGGGCAATTTCAAGGCCGTCGATGATTGTTTCTAAGTCTCGGAGTTGACGATTGACGATCTCATTCGATCTTCTCAACTTGTTAGCTTCTTGATTGAGGCGAGCTAAACCTTTTTTTGTAAAGCCTGCGAACTCAAATTTTCCAGACTTATCGGTTTTCAAAAGACCTTTAAGATCAGATTGTGCGGCTTCAAGAAATAAGACTCGACACTGATCCGCAGAATCGGCGAAAGATATGTTTGGAACTATGAATTGGCTAAAAAAGACGACTCCAACGAGGATGTTTTTGATTGAGCCATCACAGGTTTTAAAATTTGTTAAAGCTAGTTTACTCATTCGATCTCCGAGCCGAAAAGTTCAAATCCGATAAATTCGTAAGTCATGAATCCTCTTAAGCTTTATTTCAAAACTCATGCCGGTTTGTAATGGGGGACAGTCATTTAGAGGCTGGGATAAATGTCGAACTATTGACGGGAAATCCCATTTTCGCAAATTTGTTAACGAGGGCTGACTTGCGCGTCCGTCCCCACAAGGGAGATCTGAATGGCGCGCCCTTCTTTGTCTAGAAACATAAGCTTAGGGGCATCGTTGTTTTGCATGAGCATCATTTCGCTGGCAACATCTTCTTTTTGCACGGCGATGTCGGCCCACAATTGTCCTGTGGTGGCATTGTAAACACGGATTTTGCCTCGATAGTGTGTGTAGAGATAGTGTTTACCTAGGTATGAGAAAATCTGTCGTCGTTCAGATTCGTGATAGCGACTTTCTTCGTCAGATCGCATTTGTAAATTCGACGTATGAGAGACTGTGAACTGGGTTTCACGAGCGGTGAGATTAATCACATCGATAGTCTTTTGAAATTCATTTTTATAAACTGTGTAGACCTGTCCATTCTCCTCAAAAATTTCTAAAAATTGAGACTGGGCCGAATTTTCTAATTTCATTACCTCCTCGCCAGCGAGGTCACCGATATCCTGGTTAAAGTGATGATCGTTGAGAAATTGATTTGCATCGATTTCAAGTTCAGTGAGGGTGTCGTTAATATTCGGAGATTCGGAGCGCGAACCAAGTGCATAAAGCTTATTATTTTGCTTAAACAGTGTTCGTGTTCTCGAGACGGCATAGAGAATCCCATATTTTGATAGAAATGGTCCAATCTTTTGGAGTGTCTCTTCACTCGCTCTTGAGCTCTGCGCGTTCAGTCCAAGCACGGGCCGATCGAAGGCCCATCGGCCATTACTAGTGAATTGGGAGCCAAGGTAAAGGCTGAAGTCTGTCGAATCAGGTTTCGCATTTTCATCAAAGACAGCGTTCACTAGAATCGAAAAAGAATAAGAAACGTCAACATATCTTCGCGTGCCTGAAGGATCTCTGAACACAATGAGGTGAGAGTCGTAAAGTCGTTGGTTAGCCTGACCAGGTCTTAGTCCGACAAACTTCATTTGGGTTAAGTTGAGCAGAGCAAATTCGCCTGGACTTTCTTTAAGCTGAAAAAGACCCCACTGATTTTTATCCGACTCTTCAAACCAGGTCGTGCCATGTGGGATAATTTCAACGGGAATACTCCACTCGTGAATTTCTTGCGTACGAGGATTGAGGAGGGCGAGGTTTTTTCCGTCTTTGTCTACCATAAACGCTGTTGGGCCTTCGGGAGAAGGAGCCAGTATCATTCGCTCGGGCTTAAAGTTGGGATCAAATGTGTAGACGTGTTCAACATGAGGAGAAACCCTAATGGCTGTTTCAGCATGAGCAACTTCACGCTCTTTAAGTGAAAGATTATTTTTTTGTACGAAATTTTTGAGCCAATTAGAAACTTCGCTCCAGTCAATATCTGAGTTCTTTTTTAATTCGGTTATCGCTTTAATAAAAAGAACGGACTGCAAATCTATTGCTGAGATGTTGGTGAGCAATTCTTTTTGTTCAAGCGAGTTCTGTGCGATTCGATTGAGGAGATCAGGTTTGGTTTTCGAGACTTCATCTAGAAGAGAAATGATCTGATTGGTCGCTCTACTAGCCACCGGATTTTTTGAGAAAAGAGATTCACAAGTAGGACCCTGTGACGAGGCCGCCACCGAAAATGTCAGCGTCAAAAAAATCGACATTATGTTCGTTAAGAGTGACATCTATTTTCGCCTCGAAAATTAGCTATTTATATTACTTATACTCAGAGCAAAAATAAGACCAAAGTGAGCTCAAACTCAGAACAGCCTCGCGGTATTATTGAGGGACGAGGCAGAGGCCAATGAGTCACTCCAGCTATGGCATCTCATTTGTAGGACGTGAACTGTAAATAGGGACTTAATACATTTCAGTTAAAAACCAATTTTTGTTCGACAGCCATAACAATTTTTGTAAATCTGGCCCCTTTCTTCTACTTTACCGAGAACCTCTCCTACTTCAATTGGTACGTCCAAATGTAATACTCTTTGAAGCATGATGAATTAAAAGCATAGCTTCATTTACAAATTCTAAAAATAAAAAACGCGTAAAGCTAATCTGTAAAAATCAATACATCGATTTTGTTATGAACAAGGGGTGTTATTCGCGTCAGTTCGGATTTTCAAGCCTATTCTGCGCCTCTTTCAGCATTGCAGCGAACGCTGCCTCATAACGGCTTTTCATGAAGTAACCGACAATCCACCCGATGAAAGGCACAGGGACTTCATAATGCGATTTCCAAGTCACTTCCGTAGATTGATTGATTTTTTGGAGCTCGATTTGGGATCCATAATGTTTAATCGGCATTGAGGCTTCTTTAATTAGATAAGCGAAGGAGTTTGGCGGATTCCAGGAAGTAATTTCCTCTAAATAACGAATTCGTTTTCCTACACGAACCTCTCGAATGCATCCTAAGCCATCACGCTCTGCTGTTCCGGATTTAACTACTCTGGCGGTCGCTCCAGGAAGCCCGCTCAAAAAAACTTCATGATTACTTATATGTTTGAAAACTTGGTCAATTTCGGCCTTGATCAATTGTTTGATTTCTATACGTATCAATATTTACCTCAGATTGCGTAAAGGTAATTCAGATACCGCCAAGAGTAAATCAATATTGGTGCACTGGCTTTTGTACACCCTGATTTGCTCGTGAATCGGCCCTGATCGATGAACCTCAAATTGCCTCAAGACTGAGGACCCCGCCACAACACTTCTTGTACTTCTTACCGCTGCCACAGACGCAAAAGGCATTTCGTGATATTTTGATGTTTGGCTTTGTAGAGGCATTGCTTACGCAAAAAGATCAGGATTTAAGACAGCGGGTGATTCAGATGTTCGTGCATAAAATTGAAATTCTACCGGAGTCTTATCGCTTACATTACTATGTTGGGAAGAGCCACCTTGAGAGATTTAAAGACAACAAGAATAAATCAGAAAACGGCAAGTCAGTGGCCCAAAAGGCAATTGACGGCCCTGACGCTTCAGCTCTAAGCCATTCAGAAGTAGACCCAATCTCGAGCTCTGTCGAAACCTTCCTGGCCGCTTTAAATGTCTTAGCTCACCTGATCGACCTAATCAGGGGACATTTTATCGATTCCGAAGAGCCCAAAAAAGTCCCCGCAGAGTGTAGACCGCGCGATTGGTCGACTTAGTAAAGACAGAATCCAATTACAGTTGTGTCGAGCCGCTCAGCCGTTGCTCAGCACTCTGGAGCTTCCGTGCGCCCATCCAGTGGCCCGCGCCTACCGAGCCACCATTTCCGCCCAAAAACACCGCAATGCTGACGAACAATTCCAAATAGTGTCAACTCATAAAATTATTGCGCTTTTGTAGTTCGATTGCGAACAGCCCGAGACGACCATCGCGTTGGTGGCGGAACTAAATATATGAAGGTCGTATTTGGTGAGGCCTCAAAACGGCCTCGGTAGCGCGGCGGTCAACAATGCGACGACGTACCCATAAACTTCAAGTTAAGAAGAGCAGTGAATTGGCATAACGATTCAATTTTGGCACATTTATAGTTTTCAAGTCGCTAAAAGTCTGGTGGAATATGCCAAGTTGGAGGCTAAGTGAGTAGATACAAAATGTTGGGTGTTATTTGGCGAATTGGCGGAGTTATACTTTTTGCCCTGGTCATTCAGGCCTGTTCGTTACTGCAAAAAAAAATAGATCCCGACCATCATTTTGAAACTGAAAGTGGCTTTAGCTTTCAGTTTCCAATGAGTGGTGAGTGGTATTCAGGAGCCGAAACTAAAGGTCAGTATATGGTTGGGAAGAAACCTCTCTCTGATGGCTCATCAATTCTTGCAGTGGTAAGGCACGGTCCGGTCTGGACTCCCGGTGGTAAATCTATGACCTCCGCAGAAATGTTTGAATTCTTTAAAAAAGATATAGAAAAAGATTCCCAAGGGGAGCGAGTTAGCGAGGTCAAAACACACTTTTTACGAAAGAAAGTGGGCGAAGCGGAGTGTCTTTCGTTCAACCAGTTAGGACAAGATAACGGATCTAAGGACATTATGAGGCTCTCGAATGATGGAATGATTTGCTTACATCCGAAGCGAAGATATCAGTTCATCTGGATGGCTATTAGCCAGAGGTCGCCGATCGGTAAGCCTGCCGAAGACCTAACCGACGATGAGAATAGATTTTTCAGCTCACTACGTTTTTTATGACCGTGACATTCTAAATCCGCTTCACATATGTGATCGGCATTTTTAAACAAGATTGGTTGCCAATCGGATAGCGCACGCCAGTGAGGTTTCTCGCTTTCTCCAATTCGGATCGAATATCTCATG
>JAYTQQ010000209.1:0-12083 GCA_043746635.1 Bdellovibrionales bacterium
GTTTGGCTGCACGCCGAGCTATTACCTGATTTTAAGATTCATTTTTCTGCCGATAGCGATGCTTTGATCGTCAAAGGCTTGATCGCGCTTCTCATGAAAGTCTACGACTCCGAAAAACCTTCCGAGATTTTAAAAAATCCGCCGAAGTTTATTAATGACATTGATCTCGGCACTCATCTCTCGCCGAATCGCGCGAATGGTCTGAACGCGATGATCAAGCAAATTACAAATTATGCAATTGCATTTGAGATGTTAGCGAAATCGAAAATCTAAGGTTTTTGGCTTGAGAACACTAACCCAACGCCAGCGGCGTTAGAACTCAATAGAAGCGTGAATCCGATAAGTGTCATCATTCTCATCAAGCAAATGAATAAACTCGAGAACTTCTTTTTTCTGCTCTTCTGAAATTTCGGTCATATTTTTTGCTTTATAAGAAAGTTCGGCCGTAGTGATGGTCCAAGCACGAGAAGCCAAAGCTTTTTGAATCGAACTTAAGTCTTCAGGGGCTCCACGAAAACTGTAGGTGCCGTCTCCGTTGTCATCTACTTCGTTAGCGCCGGCTTCGATCGCTTCGACTTCGGGATCTTCAGGTTTGCCTTTATTGAAAGTTCCTTCGATGAGACAAACGCGGTCGAACATCCAGCTGACGCTGCCTGGTTCTCCCATATGACCGTCATTTTTATTAAAAATATTTCGAATATCAGCAGAGGTGCGATGTTTATTATCGCTTTGGCATTCAACGAGAATACCCACTTTATGAGGACTGAACCCTTCGTACATTGCTTCTTCGATGATGTTGCCTTCATCGAGTAAACCAGCACCTTTTTTAATAGCGCGTTCGATGGTGTCTTTAGGGCAAGATTTTTCTCTGGCTGCATCAATCGCAAGCTTGAGTCGCGAATTCGCTTCAGGATCAGGACCGCCTAATTTAGCAGCGACCTGAATCTCACGCGCAATCTTTGTAAAAGCTGCGCCTTTTTTTTGTGCGTTGGCAGAAATACCTGCCGATTTCCAACCTTTTCCCATTTGAGAAGCGTAGCTTGATTTGCTAATCTTTGTCGAGCCCTTTTGCTGTGCAAAAAGAAAGACCACTTTGATCTTCTACCAAATACACATTTTAAAAAAAACTTTTCGAAGTTGAGTCATGATAGACGAGCCTCGTCGATGGCTGATTCAACGCAGACCCTAAAACTCTTCCTCTGGTTTCAAAAAGCGCCATTTCCCTTCAGGCAAGTGTCCGAGCATGATCCGCCCGACCCGGACACGCTTGAGACCCAAAACTTCGAGCCCAACCATTTCACACATCCGGCGAACCTGGCGTTTTCGACCTTCCTGAAGCACGAAACGAAGCTGATCATCGTTGAGCCATTCAACCTTCGCAGGCCGCAATTTTTTACCGTCAAGTGAAAGACCGTAGCTCAAACGTTCAAGATCGGCGTCGCTTAAAAAGCCGTGAACTCTGACGAGATATTCTTTTTCAATATCTGAATTTTCGCCAATGAGTTTTTTGGCGATCACTCCACTTTGAGTAAAAATCAAAAGGCCTTGGCTATCAATATCGAGGCGACCAGCAGGAGCGAGTCCTTCAAAATGTTTACGATCAAGACCTGATTCGTTCGGGCCACGCTCTTGACTCTCACCGGTGATCAGTCTCACTGCCGGCTCATAATTATCTTCGGGTTGACCTGAAACATAACCGATCGGCTTATTCAGCAAGATAGTGACATTTTCATTCATTTGTTTTTGCGCCTGATGAAGGAGTTCTATCTTACAATTCGGATCGACACGAATGCCAAGCTGGTCCGCAACTTTACCGTCTACAATCACAAAGCCTCTTGCAATCATCTCATCAGCTTCTCTGCGAGAGCAGAGTCCACGAGTGCTCATCACCTTTGAGAGTCTTACGAGATCTGAAGATTGTGGTTTTACGTCTGACATAGTGTGCCCTTCTTGCCTTTATCAAACGAGTATATACATTGGAGCACTATGGTGACTAGTTTATTTGAACTCAGAAGGAGAAACTATGAAAAATATTTGCACTACCTTATGCGCTCTCGGGCACTCAGCCGCTCTCTCAATTGGATTCTTGCTCTTGGCTCAAAACCTTTGGGCCGAAAATTACACAGCTCAAATTTTCGAAATGAATGCCGACGTTCAAAAAGATGCTCCTCTTTATAAAGTGACATCTACCGAAACCGTCACCGACGGAATTTCTAAAAAACACACCGTATATTCAAATCTCGATGGCAAAGAAGCGATCGTTGAAGATGTCGAACTCAAAGGCACAGATGTGGTCTCTTACAAAGTTCAGCAGAAGCAACTCGGTGACGAAGGCTCGATCATAGTGAAAGATAAAAAAGTTTTCTTCACATACAAAAAGAAAGACCACGAAGCCAAGACCTCTGACGAAAACTACGTAGACAATCTCGCGATTGGACCAAGTATTGTTCCTTACGTGCAAAAATATTGGGATGATATTAAAGCTGGCAAAAAAGTTTCAATTCGCTTAGCAGTCGCGGACCGACGAGAGACCGTTGGCTTTGATCTTAGAAAAGATGATTCAAGCACCGATGCGAAAACAATTATTAAGATGAAAGCTTCAAGCTTGGTGATTTCGGCGCTCGTTGATCCGCTGTATTTTACTTTCTTACCCGACGGAAGCCACATGACCGAAATGAAGGGGCGAATTCCGTTTAAGAAAGAACACGACGGAAAGTTCAGCGACCAAGACGCCTACACGGTCTATAAATTCGAGTAAGAGAACCAGTTCTTACGAGTTTCTTGGATATGAAGATTCACAAGGCGGACTCCCTTGAGTTCGTTTTCAATTGGCGTCTTTACTATATCAAAAAAGTAGACGCTGAGCGCTTCGCCCGAAGTACAATCAAAATGCCGATTCAAAAATGTTCCCGAAAATTTCTTTGTTAAAACTAGGTCTAGAATTTCTTTTAGCTTTGAACGATCAATGGCGACCCCAGAGCGGAGATCGATTTCGGCTTCGAGTTCAACTTGGATATGGTAATCATGGCCGTGTTTTCGATAGCATTGACCGTAGAGCCTCTCGTTTTCGACGTCAGACAGTTGAGGACTTTCAAGGTTGTGGAGTGCTGAAATCGTAATCTCTTCGGTCAATCGAATTTTATTCACTTATTTGCTCACTTCAACGAAGAGCTCAGGATCTTCGAAAAGTTTAATTTTATAAAGTTGAAGTCCCTGGAATTTCGACTTCGAAACTTGCTTACGAATGGCGCTCCAAAAATAAACCGCTATATTTTCAGTCGTGGGGACAATATCTTTAAAGTGTGGATGATCAAAATTGATATGCTTGTGATCAAATTCTTCTGTCACGGTTTTCAATAGCGGATCGATATCGATAAGGTTGACCAGCAGGCCTGTTCGTGGGTGGATCTGACCTTTGAAAAAAATTTCTAGCGTATAGTTATGGCCGTGACCATGATTGGAGAAACACTTGCCAAATATGTCTAAATTTTTTTTGCGTGACCATTCAGGTTGTTTATAAAGATGCGCACTCGAAAAAAATATTTTTCGACTCATGCGAATGTTTTGATTTGCGCAATTGATCTTTTGTTTCATTAAGCAGCTTTACGTGTACGAACCATGCCGATAGTTGAATGAAATATTCCGGCTTCAATAAATATCTTGAGGAGTTCTAAGTCAAGTTTTCCCGCGCGACCTTCTTGGTTTAAGATATCAAGGGCGCGCTCTGCCGACACGGCTTTTTTGTAAGGGCGATCCATCGAGGTGAGGGCGTCGTAAATATCGGTAATTGCCATCATGCGAGCTTGAACGGGGATGTGCTCGTAGGTGAGGCCCCGGGGGTAGCCTGTTCCGTCGCATTTTTCGTGATGGGCATGCGCGATATCTGCAACATCTCTTAGATCTTCAGTCCAGTGAATTTGCCTTAGAAAACTATACGTATGGCTCACGTGAGAGTTGATCTCGTTACGCTCTTCTTCTGAAAGGCTTCCTTTCGAGAGCGAAAGCTTTACGAGTTCTTGGGTAGTTACGAAGTTATGATCAACTTCTTTAGAAATTTGGCTAATACCGGCAATGAGCTCCGTTATATCGACGTCGCCGTGCATAATTTGTGGCTGATTTGCATCAATAATTTTAAGTCTGATCGTACTCAGCTTTTTCTTAAACATTTCAATTTTTTGTGTCACTTTACCAATTTGAAAAGCCGGATTTTGAGTCTTGCCCATTTTCAAAAGATCACCGAGCTCAAGGGCTGTATCACGCCACTGAATCAGTTCGTGTTTGAGACTCGCGCTTTCGATTCGGAGCATGATCGATTCGAGCTCATGCGGGTAAAGCTTTTTCTCTTTGTTCAAAATACTTTCGCGAACGCCAATCTTGCCGAAATCGTGAAGGAGAGCTGCGTACCGGATTTCACGGATCTGAGAATCTGACAAGCTAAACGATCTATAAATTCCGTCGTCACAACGATGGGTTGCTCGGGCAAGTTCGACGGTCAAGACGGCAACGCGGTCACTATGTCCACTCGTTGACGGATCCCGTGCTTCAATCGCGGTGACCGAAGCTCTAATGAAACTCTCTAGCAAGTTTTCGATATCATCCGTGAGCTTTGCATTTTCGAGTGCAACTGATGCCTGCGATGCAAAAGCCTTCATGAGCTCAGAATCTTCTTCTGTAAATGGCAAAACGTCATCAACGTGAAATTTCTTTTCTTGAAAGCTCTCGTGATTCATTTTGTTGATGATCTGCAAGACTCCACGCACCTTACCGGTATTTGAAACCATCGGAACGGCGAGCATTGATTTCGTACGATAACCAACTTCTTTGTCGTATTCAGGATTGAAGTGAAAAGCAGAGTTTGCCGGGATGTCGTAGCAGTCTTCAATCTCGAGCGTGAGACCGGTCGTAGCAACGTAACCGGCGATGCTGTTATCAATATCTAAAACTTTATTTTGAATTTTAATTCCGGTCGTTCGGTTCGAGGTACGGTGAAATCTCAAGACCGGATAGAATCGTTTTCCGCCGGCGGATTCAATCTTGATGCTTTCCGAAAGATAAATACTTGCTCCGTCAGAAGAGGTTGTTTCTATCGCTTTTTTCAAAATAAGCTCTAAGATTTTTTCGAGTTCTTTTTCGCCTGACAAAGCAATTCCGATATCGACGAGCGAACGATATTTATTCGCTTGTCTCACTTCGTGAGCTTTTGATTTTTTAACTCGTTTTGCTTTTTTCTGATTCATGAGCGCACACTACCTCACAGAACTCATCGTAATTAGTGTGGATGAGCTTAAGTAGAGACTGAGCTCTCGACGACTAGATTTAGGGGGTATCCGGAAGGTTCGGGTTGTATTTGAGTCGACTGAGGTCGAGTCCGTTGAGCTCGTTGATTTCCCAGCCGGTAAATCTTGGAGACATGAGCATCGTAAAATGAATCTTTCCGAGACCGATCACATCAAACTGGCTCAAGAGTTCTCTTAGAGCCTCCGTGCATAACATCGGAGAAGAGTGAGTCGTCATTTTCGCAATCACATTTTCGATGATGGGCGAATCTAGTTTTAAAAAAGATTCCGATCCATTCGCGCCGAAATTTTCGATGGCCGATAGG
The DNA here is from genome assembly GCA_043746635.1 of Bdellovibrionales bacterium. GTDB lineage: Bacteria > Bdellovibrionota > Bdellovibrionia > Bdellovibrionales > JAMPXM01 > JAYTQQ01. The sequence continues at coordinate 5,603 of JAYTQQ010000209.1, forward strand.
CAGGTTGGCCGGTCGACTACAACTGAGCGTCTAAAAATATCCGGAACGGATTCTTTAAGTCTTGCCGTGAAAACTCCACTCTCGAGCTTTTCGATTTCGATTTTAAGACCGAGGTGGATTTTCCATTGTTCGGCTGCCCACTGCATACCTCTCAATACATCGTCACGATCGAAGCTGCTAAATGCCAAGTGGTAAGTTTTTTCTTTTATTTTTTGAGAAAGTCCGGAGAAGAGTTTTTTTGCCTTCTCAAGATCGTAAGAAACGCAGACCGACTCATTTAAATAGTTATCCGGGAGGCTCGAACATCCGGGAACTCCGAGAGCAGAAAACATTTTTTTAAGCTCCGAATAATCTAGAGAAAGGGCGAGTGCCTCTCGAAGAAGTGGCTGATTTTTAAGTTCCGGAGAAAAACCGATGTAGTCAAACCTCGCCATCGGAATCTGCAAGAAATCCGGTCGCTTTTTATACTCCGGAATCAAAGCGGTCGGAAGAGTTTTCAAAAAGTTAAGTTTATGGTCTTCATAGAGAAGAAGTGCGGTCTGATCGTCATCGATGAAGAAAATCTCAACCTTTGGTTTGTCTTTTTGAAAGAACAGATACTGTGGGTTTTCGGTGAGAAGTAATCTTTTTCCTTTGGTCCAACTTTCAATCTTGTAGGGGCCAGTGACCAGTAGCTCCGCCGCCTTTTCTTCATTAACGAAGTTCGCACTTCGAATAGGCGCCACGAGAGGGCTCGTCAACTTGTACAAAAATTCAGGATCTTCTTTGTCGAATCGAAATTGAAGTTTCGTTTTCGAAACTGCTATCACGCCCAATTCGTTCGTCGGCACCTCTCCAGAAAAAACCCGTGACGCGTTCTTGAGATTTTTCAAAATTCGAATGATCGGATTTTTAGATTTAAAATCAACGAGATGTTGAAAAGCGATCACGTATTCAGAGGCTTCGACGACTTTTCCGTCGCTCCACTTAAATTTTGAATTGAGTTCGCAGGTGAGTGCGAGCGGCGTGTGAACGCATGCTTTTGCCCCCATCGGAATCAGCTTTTTTTGATGATAAACGTAGAGCCCTTGATAGATATTCTGGTAGAGATAGCCGACGCTATCTCCCATTGATACCTGTGCAGGATCGAGAGATTTCGGCTCAGACGCCAGATGAAATTTAAAATTTTCATTGGCCCAGCTTGAACGTATTGCACTCAGCGAAAACATTATGAGCAGAAAGAATTTTTGAAAGAAATGAGCCTGCATAAGCGTCTAAACTTTAGGATGAAGTGTTCTATTTTGAGACAGTTTTTTTTGAGATTTTTGCCTTAGCTTTGTCTCAAGATATGCCGATAATATACACGAAGGTCTCGGTCAGAGACAAACACTCTTAAAGGAGTTTTTCGTGGTAAAAGATGTTCGAGTCAAAAAGAATTTTTTGATCTCTATCGCGATCGCTTCGTTTATCATTTTTAGCTTTCAAAACTGTGGTCAAAATATGACTCCTTACGGAAGTACATCGAGTCTCTCGTCCAACGCCACGGGAGTCGTCTCGCTCCTTCCGTGTATCGCAGCGGGTTGCCCTCAAGATCCTACTTACGTCCAGCTCACGGTGACAAATAATAATCCGATTTCATTTCTCGCGAATGGATCAGCCGTTTCAGAACCGGCCGTCGATATTGCAGGCTATTGCAACACGGGCGGCTATCCCGGAAGCCGTATCTACTACTCAATCCAAGATCTTGCCGGCAACATCATTATCCCGACGACTCCCTCAAACGGAAATTGCAACGCTCTCGGCCGATTTCAATTCTCGGTGAATATCAGTATGCTTAGTGGTTCGACGAATTATGAGATCAACGTGATTTTAAGAGCGGTCGACAGCACCGGTGTCGAATTTGATAATTTGCTGGGACTCAATAAACGCCAAGTGGGACTTAGCCCGACGACGGGTATTTAATTATTGAACGTCATTAATCGATTGATTAATCAGCTGCGAAAATAAACTCGCATCCGGAAAACTCATCTGAAATTTTAAGCTCGTGAGAGGAATCTCTCGAATATACTGTGCCTTGAGGTTCGCATCGATCTCTTCACCGTTTAAAATCTGGCTCGTTGTGCTGAGATGGCTCGATTTTAAAATACTGAGAGCCGCTTTCTTTTCTAAAATTGCATTTAAAAATATCGCAATTTCTTTCGGATGAGGAGCGAACCGAGGTTCTGCTAAATTGAGCGTCCAAAAAAGGCCTCCCTCTTTTGGAATGACAAATTTAAAAGACTCTAGCTGCGGATCTTTTTTAGAAACCAACGAAAGCTCAACTAAAGAGTATGGCTTCATATCCTGAATTTTTTGCCCACCAAAATGATAAAGGCTTGCCACTTTGAGTAAATTCTTAAGAAGAACTTCTAAGTTCTGGTCAGGAGCAGGATTTTTTTGCTGTTTCTGACCCATCTGAATTTTGAGAAGCCCAACCTGGTAGAGGCTTACCGGAATATCATAAAGCAAAATCCTATCATCTGTTTCTAAAGTCTTAAAGACGGCATCCCACGAGTCAAGTTTCTCTGAAAAAATCTGCGGGTCGTAAGCAAAACCATTCACTCCCCAAGAAAGAGGCAAGAGTTTTTTTGCGATTTCATCACCACCCAAGCTCATAAAATCGGGCGATATATTTTTCTGATTCTTAATCATCGACCAATTGATCGGTTGGAGCCGCGCTTCTTCATCAAGCTGCAGAGCTTGAAATGAATAAATTGAAATGAGATCATACTTCGACTTTGGATCCTTGAGCTTACCTTCTAGATCGAAAAGGCTCTCTGCGAAGTCGACATTTATTTTAAGATTATTGTCGGCTTCGATTTCTCGAATCGTTTCGGGTGAAATAAAATTATTGTAGATCAGCAAATTTAAAACCTGAGGATCCTTAATATACTTAAAATTCTTAAAAAGATCACCTCCAAGGTAGACTCCCACGACGAAAAACAGAAACAAACATACCGCTAAGATTTTTTTAAAGAGGTCGACGTTGAGTTTCATGTCGTGACGCAGTCACAGTTTGGAGCGTAATGGGCTTCGATGGTCACATCGAATTGGCCCTGGTGACTCGCGATATATCGAATCTCCTTATTAATGCCTTCGAGCTGAGAGACGCTGAAATCTTTCGAAAAAATTATGCGGCAAGATAAGATATTTTGAACTCCGTCGAGAGACCAAATCGCGATGTTCGTGACCCGAAAGATACCGTCAATTTTCAAAACCTTTTCTATAAAATTCTCTTCATCGAACTCTTCGGGCCTTGCTTGAAGAAATAAAAAAATCGTCGACTTCAAGTGTTTAAAAACATTAAAGGCTACGTAAATGCTAAGGGCCACCGCGATCACCGGGTCGAGCCAAGTGATGTTGGTGAAGTAAATGATGACCGAACTGATTAAAACTGCTAGCCAACTTAAGAAATCTTCGATGAGGTGCCAAGTGAGAACTCGCTCATTATTGGTTTTTCCGCGACTCATGCGCCAAGCCGAAGCGAGGTTAACCGAAATGCCGAGTAATGCAAAAACAATCATCCATTTTGGATCCGGAGTGTGCGTGACTCCGAATTCTCTGATGGCCTGAAAACATATAATGATCGAGCCCGATAAAATGATGACTCCAGCGATCAACGCCGAGAGGAGGGAGAATCTACGGTAGCCAAAATTGAATTGGTTATTTTTTTTTCGGTTGGCGATGTGCTCGAGGTACCAGGCGAGTCCCAGGCTAATCGAATCACCAAAATCGTGAATGGCTCCGGCAACAATTGCGAAGCTTCCGATCCAAATTCCACCAAGCATTTCGACGAGGCTTAAAATAAAATTCAGAACAAACGCGAATCCAATCGTTTGGTTATGGCTGCTGCCGTGTGAGTGTCCGTGAGCCCCGTGGCTATGATTATGAGTCGAGTGATCGTGAGAGTCTGACATGCCCTCGATCTTATTGAACTCGACAGTTGCAAGCAAGACACTCTGTAGACGCGTGAGGCCAGTCCGCGAACTTGCTTCTCTCGGCCCACCAGTTCGGGCAAGATGAACGCAATGAACTCACTCCATAGTTTTATAGACGGAAAATCGAGCGACAGAGCAAAAATTCTTCTCACAAATGAAAGCGAGAAGTTCACATTTGAGCAGTCTGATTTTATGGACGTCGTTGCGAGCGTTCAGTCCGCCAATAAAGCACAAAAAAAGTGGCAAGAACTTTCGACCCAAGAGAGAGTTTTGCTCCTCCAGAAATGGATCGTGCTGATCGAAAAAGAACTTGAGTTATTGGTCCAGTTCGATCATGAGGACTCAGGAATCAGTCTCGAATCTTCTAAAATACTTTGCGCGAACGCGATCCAACAGTTCAAGTCTTTCCTCAACTATTCGCCTAAGATTCAAGCCGACGCGACTCATTTTCAGGTCCTCTCTCCTGTCGGGATTGTCGGGCTCATCACAGATTGGCAACAATCATTTTTAATTCTGCTCGAAAACCTCGCGGCATCACTGTGTTGTGGAAATTTAGTGATCATTTATCCGTCTGAATTCGCGATGCGCTCGGCTCTTAAAATCACTGAACTTTCAGTCGAAGCGGGTATTCCAGCGGGAGTCTTAGGGGTCTTACTCGGAAGGGGTGAAGAGCTCGCTATTCATCTTTGCGAGCACCCAGGCATTAAGCATTTACGTTTTTACGGTGACAATGCCCTCGGCGAAAAGCTTCACAAGATCGCTGTCGAAAATCAAAAAAGAATCGTGTCTTACATGGGAGTCAACAATGCCGCCATTGTTTTCTCAGATGCGGAGGCCCGGGCTTCAGTTCAAACAATTCTAGAATTGAGCTTTAATTTTCATTTGCATGGTCGCAATCGCGTGAACCGAGTTCTCATTCAAGAAAAGTTTCTGAACGAATTTAAGACTGAGTTTGATCTGCAAATTGAAAAACTCGATTCTGAAAAAATAGGTCCTCTTCCGGACCCGTCCCTCAAAGAAAAATTTGCCGCCTACCTTGAGCAATCAAAAAAAGATCGGGCTAAAATTCATACTTCAAAGTCGGGTAGCGTGCCGCTGACTGTCTATGATGATTTGACGAATTGCTCGACTCTGCATCAGCAAAATTTAAGCGGACCTATTCTATTTTTGCAAAGTTTTAAATATGCCGCAGACCTACCCAAAGTTTTAAATTCTGGTTCATTCGCTTATCGTGCCTACGTTTGGACAAATGACCTCGCGAGGATTCACAAACTCTCTCAGCAACTTGAAGTGTCGCAAATCCTTTTCAACCCGAAAGAGTTTGCTGAGCCAAATCTTTCGTCTGAGAATCTAAAACAATCTGGCTACGGCCATAACGGCATGCAAAGCCTCTTTGAATTTAATTTGAATCGCAGGGTGATTAGCCTCTCGTAGCTCGAAACTTATCTTTCAGAGTGTGAGGCTAATCGGACTTTGTAACCTTTTTAAGAGCGTGAATCAGTTCCCAATAGGGATAGAGCGTTTGGAGCTGGACTAGATTGAATTTGCAACTGAGTTGACCGCCGTCTTCAGAAAGTTTTTCGGAAGTCAAGTTTTTGGGAGCAAGCGGATCGATATCGTCGATGCTAAAGAGGTAATGCAGATCTTTCATCGAATCGTTCTGCATGCCCGTCAAATTGACCTTTACCATGCCCTGAGCGTCGGGAGTTTGTTTTGCGCCGTAAAACAAAAGAGCGAAGATTGCCTTCATTTCTTTTTCGACAATGGTCGTGCGTTTCGATTCTTCTTTGAATAAATATTCGTTATAGAATTCGATAAAGCCAAAAAGAAAATCAAGGTGGAGAATCGTCATTTTGACCCTTCCTTCTCCGAGATCTTCAGTCTTCATATGACCAAACGCCTGAAGCATCTCGGTCATTTTTTGCATTTTATTTGTTGCTTGCTGAAAAATCTGAATCGTATATTTTCTCAGAGTTCCGGCCGGAATAACAAAATTTCCGGCGGGGTCTTTTTCACCGTATTTTTGAGTGACCATCGCGAGAATCGCGATGAGTCTCGTCACCGTATGCGGAGGAAAAACTGATGTTTCTTCTTCTCCGGTCTTTTCTAGATTTTTAATTTTTTGATTTGCGTTTCTTAAGTGGTTATTGATCGAACGCATGATGGCTTTTAGCCATTCCGGAAAAGTTTTGTACTGGGCATTCAGCGCCTTAAAAGGGAGTTCGATGACAACGGTATCGGCAGTCGCCCTAGCCCCGGCACTTCGAGGTTTATTATCAAAGAAGGCCATCTCGCCAACCATATCGCCTGCGCCGATTTCGGCTAGCATGATCTCGCCAGAACCCTTCGTTTTCATGATGGCTAGTTTTCCGGATTTAATAACATACATCGCTTCAGAGGGGTCACCCTCCCTGAATAGTATGTCGCCTTTTTTTAAATTCTTCGGTCCGCTCAAGCTGTTGCCTCATGATGAAAATCTGTGTCATTACACCTTCATCATTCGGCATTCTTTAGAGATTTCTAAA
>JAYTQQ010000210.1:0-22850 GCA_043746635.1 Bdellovibrionales bacterium
CACGTCGTTCGTGCCAAAAAAACGTAGTAATCTTTTTTCGATGCCAAAAAAGGATATCGATTAGGATCAACACCGTTATAAACAAAATATTTCGCATTATGATTTTGACAGTGGCTTTCACTTAAGAAGTTGGTATTCGCAAAATACTTCTCTCCTGGATGTCCATTGCCATGAATAGTTACTAAGAACGGGAGATTCGGCTTCACGAACAAAGGCTCGTGCGAGTGCAAGAAATCGACACCTTGAGGAAGATAAGTCTTTGGATCTTTTTCGTTATGCTTTTCAGGAAGGGCACAAAATTCGTAATCTTTAATTTGGCTGCTTGCGCGAGCCGCGATAACCACTTGATGACCCAAACGAGTGTATTCATGAGCGAGGGCCATAACGATTCTTTCGATACCTCCGTAATTCTTCGGCGGCAGCTGCGAATCATGTAATAACGCAATTTTCATAGGGCTCCAAAGTGCACGATTTCGTTCATTTTTTCAATAAGTTATTGGGCATTCTCTCGATCAAACGCTGAAGCAAGCGCTCAGGATTCTTAGACGACCTCAAAAGAAAGTGCGCGGTTAAAATTTCGAGTTGCTTTTCATTTAAATCGCCACTTTGGCCGAGCTTTAATTTTCGTTCACGGTAAATGTGATAAAGCGCTATGGCCCCTGCCACCGAAATATTGAAGCTTTGAACAAAACCCTGCATCGGTATAATGACCGACTGGTCACAGAGCTTTTGCATTTCGGGCGAAATGCCATCTTTTTCATTTCCAAGTATGATCGCGGACGGAACAGACCAATCGATATTTTCTATCGGAACAGCCTTCGCGTCCAGATGAGTCGCATAAATTTTATATTGTTTGGAGCGCAAATGATCAACGCATTCCGAGGTGGTTTTCCACTGGTAAACGTCGAGCCATTTATCGGCACCTTTTGTTACCCTATTCGCTTTTTTAAATTTGTCTCCCGGCTCAATCATATGCACGGCTTGGAACCCCATCGCCTCGCAAGATCTCATTACCGCGCTCGAGTTTCCTCGGTCGTAAACATTCTCCAAAACCGTCACAACCGAGAAGGTTCGGTCCCTAACTACTTTTGAAATTCGCTCTTTACGATGATCAGATAGATAAGGGCTCATCAAATCAATAATTTGACTCGCTCTCATTCTAAGCTTCCCGACCGTCAAAGTTTCATCATGCGGAAAATGACCTTGCGACAAAACGTTCCTTTCAAAAAAATCTATTTTATCTCTTGTTGCCATGCTAAGAAAGCGTTAAGATATGACCCAACTCGATCTACTCTTACAGGAGCTTACTCCATGGAAGCAAACGATAGTCTACAGCAGCTGAATTTACTTGCAGATGAAGTCGGCGAATTGGTGTATAATTGGGGTTTCAAGCGCGTTCACGGACGTATTTGGACTCACCTTTTCTTATCGAATCGCCCACTTGATGCCTCAGATTTGGTCAAACGTCTGGATATTTCGAAGGCACTGATTAGCATTTCGCTGCGCGAGCTGATTGACCTCAAGCTTATTGCCGAAATCGGCAAGAGCCCCAAAGGCACGCATCTCTACCGCACCAATCCCGATCTGGTTCGAGTTTTCTTAAATATTTTGAAGCTTCGCGAGAAAATCTTGTTTTCAAAAGTCAGCACTGCCTACGATACGATTGAGAATATGTCATCAGAAGCTAAGCAAAAAAGCGAAATCAGTGAAGCTCGCATGCGCGAATTTAAAAAACTCGTAACCAACGCCGATGCGACTCTCGATCAAGTTATCAATCTCGGCTCTAACGAAATTGCTCAATGGCAAAAAGTTTTTGCTCCGGTTGAAAATGAAAAAATCATGATTCAAGATCGGCCCGTAAAAGCGACAGAAAAATCGACACATGATGATGAGTCGAAACAACTCGGAAAAACTGTAAAGCCTACGGTAACTGCCGTGAAAACAATGGCGGCAGAAGACAACGAAAACTTTATGCTCGCGCCCGGTCTGTCACTCGCTAAAGGCAGCGGCACAATTTTCTAGCAAAGTTACATATGGCAAGAGCTTGCCTCGAGGCGGAGTTTCGGCTTTTAATCGTAAAGTCTGCTGGAGTCTTTTGAAAGCTGGCCGCAGATATTCTTTTGGTGGGCCTCAAGAGTGCCGCCGCCGATTTCCAAAAGCTTTGAATCTCTCCAAAGTCTTTCAACAACATACTCAGCGACATAACCGTATCCACCTAAGACCTGAATCGCGCGATCTGCTATGTTTTTTGCAGTGGTCGAAGCGACAAGTTTTACGCCGTCTGAATCGAGCGGACTGCCGCTCCCGCAAGTGGTTGTGAGTTTGCGGGCCGTTTCGTAGACGTAAATTTTTGCCGCCTGGTATTCAGCAAAGCTCTCTGCAATATATTTTTGAATTTGTCCAAACTGACTGATGGTCTTACCAAATGAAGTTCGTTCACTCGCGTATTTCTGCATCACCTGCAGAGATCTGCGTGCAATACCGATGCTCATCGCGGCTAAGGTCAGGCGTTCAACCTCTAAATTTTTCATCATGTGAGACAGCGAATCGTTTTCTTTACCGACCAAATTTTCAAGAGGAACAAAACAATTATTAAAGACAAGTTCAGCGGTATTTGAAGCGCGCATCCCGAGTTTATTTTTAATTTTCTGACCAACTGAAAATCCGGTGAAAGATTTTTCAACGATAAACGTAGAGACATCCGTTTTCTTGGGGCCTGTTTTTGCATATAGCCAAACGATGTCGGCAGAATTATTTTGATCATCGAGGGTGCCGTTGGTGATCCACATTTTGCGCCCATTTATGAGATAACCATCTTTTTGTTTAACGGCCGTTGTTTCCATGCCGAAAACATCTGTTCCCACTTGGGCTTCCGACATGGCCATGCAACCAATAGATTTGCCGCTACATAAATCAGGTAAAAGTCGTTTTTTCTGCGCCTCACTTCCGTTGACATTTAAATTATTCACGCAGAGCATGGCGTGAGCAAGGTAAGCAAGACAAAAACCAGGATCACTCGCGGCGATTTCTTCGTGTACCAAAACGGTCGCGGTCGCGTCCATTTCGGAACCGCCATGAGCACTCGCAACGCTGATTCCTAAGAGGCCTAAATCACCCAATTTGCGAAATAAAGGGAGATTAAATTTTTCTTCGCGGTCAAATTTTTCAGCTTGAGGCTCAACCTCAGTTTCGACGAATTGGCGCACCGTTTGACGAAGCATTTTATGTTCTTCAGTAGGATTAAATAAATCAAACTCACGCCAGCTGTCAGACATCAGTTGCGCCTCCAAGAATAAATTCTTTGTGCAAGTTAACGATAAGGAATATGATTGTCACGCTCTAAGTAGAGTTCTAAGTCTACGCCGCTCTAGGAGAAAATACCTTGTCCGAGAAAACTGTAAAAAAATCAATCTATTTGGATCACCATGCAACGACCCCAGTTGCATCTGAAGTACTAGCGCAGATGCTTCCTTATTTTACAGAGAATTTCGGAAACGCGATGAGCGGTCAACACCGCTATGGTTGGACGGCCAAACAAGCCGTCGACAAAGCTCGCGATCAAGTTGCAAAACTGATCGGCGCTGGAGCTCGAGAAATTATTTTTACGAGTGGAGCAACCGAATCGATTCATCTCGCACTCTTAGGGCTTTTCGAAAATGCAGAAACAGAACATAAAAAAAAGTTTCATCTTATCACGTCAAAGGTCGAACACAAATGCAGTCTCGAAGTCGCCCATCACCTTGAAAAACTAGGTCACTCCGTGACGTATCTCGACGTGAATTCTTACGGGCAGGTTTCGCTCGAAGATGTGCAAAAAGAAATTCGTCCCGAAACACTTCTCGTTTCGCTCATTCACGCCAACAACGAAATTGGTTCGATCAACCCGGTCGACTCCATAGGAGAACTTTGCAAAAGTCGTGAAATTTTATTTCATCTCGACAGCGCACAAATCTGCGGAAAACATCCGATCGATGTCGTGAAAAGTAAAATCGATATGCTTTCGCTCTCCGCGCATAAACTCTACGGCCCCAAAGGTACCGGCGCTATTTACCTTCGTCAATCTCAACCGCGAGTAAGAGTCAGCCCTTTTATTTTAGGCGGAGGACAAGAGCGAGGACTTCGCAGCGGTACCCAGAACGTTCCGGGAATTGTCGGCCTCGGTGCAGCCAGTGAACTTGCGGCAAATGAAATGAGCGTAGAAAGCCCAAGGCTCATGGCCCTTCGCGACCACATGATTTCGCGCCTCCTCGGCGAAAATAGCCGAGTGATTCTTAATGGTCATCCAACCGAGAGACTCTGCAATAATGTCAGTCTCAGCGTCGAGGCTGTTTTGGCGGATCAAATGCTCATGGCATTGACCGACGTTGCCTTCAGTTCAGGGAGTGCGTGCGCAACTGGTGACGATAGCCACGTGATTACGGAGCTTCGAAAAGTGCAGACCTCTCAAGGCCTGCTTGCCGGCCCGAGACACGACTTTACCATGCGTTTCGGTCTTGGCCGATCGACCACTCCTGAAGATATTGATTTCGTTTGTGATCTCGTGAAAGCCGCAATCGGCAAAGTACGACCATTGTCGAAGTATTTATTGTAGCTTTCGCTTCTTTTGAACCTCGAAGGTCCCTATAGCCAAGAAGCGAGATTTCAGGTATGATGAACAGAGTTGGGGCGTTTGGAGCCTCACTAACTGGAGCCTCTTATGGTGCAAATTACTGAACAAGCTGCAAAGCAAATCAATCATCTCTTGTCTGAAACAGGCGCTAAAACAGGTGCCGAGAGTTTACTTCGCGTGAAAGTCGTCGCGGGCGGATGCTCCGGAATGTCTTATAAATTAGATTTCGACTCTACCGTCACGGATGCAGACAAAGTTTTTGAAGAACACGGAACAAAGATCGTCATCGATAAAAAAAGCTTTTTGTTTATTGCGGGCATGACGCTCGATTTCGAAGGCGGACTCAACGGCAAAGGATTTGTATTTTCAAATCCAAATGCTTCTAAAACTTGTGGATGCGGATCTTCATTCGGAGTTTAAAATCGATTCCTGATTTAGTGCATGTCGATGTTGGTATTGATCTCTTTAGGTGGCTTCACAAAAATCAACGGAATGAGCGCAAAACCAAAGCATACAATCAGAATCCAAATGATTTGGGTAAAGCTCAAACAAAAAACTTGTTTCCGAAGTCGATACGCCATCAGCTGGAGTCCCGCCATATTTGGAGTTGACTCACCCACCGCAGAAGAAAATTTGGTAACCATCGATAGCTGTGCCCCCCTAAGTTGGGCGTAGGTCGTAGGATCTAAAAGACTGATATGCGAAATGAGACTCAAATAATTTTTGGCGCTATTGGTTTGCAATAATGTCGAAAGAGTCGCGATCCCGATACTCCCGCCGATTTGTCTTAAGAGATTCATGAGGCCCGCAACCTGACCAAGCTCGACTCCTACGAATTGACCTAATACAACCGCGTTGATCGGAACAAACAAGAATGCGAGACCAAGTCCGCGAACCAGAAGAGAGACGTAAATTTGGTTATCGGTCGTACCTGGATTGAAACTTGAAAGTAGATACAAGAAAACTTCAATGGTCAGCATTCCAAACAAAATGAGAAGTCTCGGATCAACTTTACGTAACAGCCCGCCCGCAACAGGCATCATCATTCCGGTAATCATCGCGCCTGGAATAAAGATAAGTCCGGTTTGGGTTGCGGTGTAACCCATAATATTATTCATAAAAATTGGCAGAACAAAAACCGTCGAATAAAGCATCATCCCGAGAGCCATCATCATCGCAGTACCGCTTCGAACGGCAGGATGTTTAAATAACCGCAGATTTATAATGGGATATTTAATCTTAAGCTCCCACCAAACAAAAGTTGGGAGAGCGATGATGGCCGCCGCCGTCGAAATTCGAATTGAAATCGAAGCAAACCAATCATCTGCCTGGCCACGCTCAAGTACGTACTGCAAAGATCCAATGCCGACTGTAAGAAGCATCAGTCCCCATACGTCGATAGGAGTCCGCACTTTTGCAGGCTGAGGAGCCGCCGCGGTCTTTACTTCAGGAATCTCGCTATTTTCGAGAGCCGACTTACGATCTTTCTTAGAAGGTTTCATTACAATTTTTTCGCCGACGTCGCCAACCATCGTGTAGGCCATAAATGCAGCTAATAATCCGAGTGGAAGATTAATATTAAAAATCATCCTCCAACCAAAATGATCTGTCAGGTAACCACCCAAGGTTGGTCCAATGGTTGGACCAATGATCACGCCCATACCAAAAATGGCCGATGCTGTGCCGGCCTTCTCTCTCGGAAATTGCTCTTGGATGAGAGCCTGAGATGTCGGCAGCAAGGCGCCTCCGGCAAGCCCTTGAAATACTCTGAAGATCGAAAGGGTCAAAAGATTGGGAGCCACACCGCAAGCAACTGAAGTGATCGTGAAAAGTAAAATACAGCCGACGTAATATTTTTTCCGACCAATCTGCATTCCGAGCCAACCAGCAATCGGCAGAACGATAGCGTTAGCAATGATGTATCCCGTGACGACCCAACTCACGTCCTCGAGAGTTGCGCCCAAATTTCCCATCATATTAGGAATCGCAACGTTCACGATCGACGTATCAATAATCTCGAGCAGCGAAGCTAAAACCGCCGTCAGGATAATAAAAATTTGTACTCGGCTGAGTTTAAAGTCGCCCATGTGCTCTCAATGCTTAATTTGTTTTAACTGAAACTTCGACAGAGAGACCCACTTGCAATTTAGTTGTGTCTTCGGGCTTTAAATTTTTCAATTTAATTTTTACCGGAACACGCTGAACAACTTTAGTAAAATTGCCGGTCGCATTGTCGGGAGGCAAAAGCGTAAAAGTTGCGCCCGTGCTCGGACTAATACTCTCGACTTCGCCTTGGTAAACTTGGCCATCGAGTGAATCGACGCCAACCGTAGCCTTCGCACCGACTTTTATGCGAGACATATCTGTCTCTTTAAAGTTTGCGATGACCCATCTCGATTCGCTCGAGACAAAGCCGAGTAATGGCTGACCCTGCGGAACGACTTGGCCTTTTTCAACAGATCTGCGAGCGATAATACCATTCGATGGCGCTTTAATCTGAGTATAGGCGAGATTTAACTGCGCTTGATCGACTTGTGCATGCGCTGCCGCATTTTTTTTGCTTTCGGTTTTAAATAAAGTGTTCGCCGTATCGAACTGCTGCTGCGAAACGGCTCCGCCCTTGTACAAAGATTTCAATCGATTGAAATTTGTCTCGGCATCTTTCATGCGGGCATCGCTCGATCCGAGATCGGCCTTAGCAAGCGCTGCCTGGTTCACGTAGTCTCGCTGGTCGATCTTGATGAGAGTGTCGCCTTCGTTAACCGTTTGATTTTCATCAACCAAAACGTCGGTCACAATTCCCGGAACTTTTGGTGCAATCATTAGCGTATGGGCCTGAATAGTTGCGTTGTCGGTCGTAACGTATACGTAGTTTTGGTAGATAAGGTAAGCAGCCCCTATCAAAACAATGACCGCTAAAAGAATAAGAATTTTCTTTTTATTTTGCACTTTCGATCTTTCTTCCGACAACGGATTCTAAATTAATCAAGGCTAGCTCTGCGCTCAACTGCGTACTGACAACACCGGCTCTTGCTCTAAACAAATCGAGCTCGGCATCTAAGACTTCGCTATTAATGCGGGTGCCTGCACGATAGCCTTCTTTCGCAAGCCTTACGCTCTCTTGCGCACGGCTGACATTCAGAACTTTAGCTTTGTAGTTCACGCTCGCAGTTTCAAAACGTTTCTTCCAGTTGTCAAATGCGACCGGAATATGAAGCGAAGCTTGTCTTACTAACTTTTGAGACTTCACGTAATCGGCATCTGCCTCATGAGATCTTGCGATTGAAGCCATTCCATCAAAGAGGTTCCACGTGAGGCTTAAACCTAGTTGCCAAGCGTTTCGGTAATTTTGACCATCCAAAAAAGAATTGTCGCGATTATTGTAATAAGAATATTGATAGCTCAGCCCAATCTTTGGCACCCAATAAATGTCTGCCGTTTTTGCTAGTTGAGAAGTAGCTTCGTCTCTTGCGAGAAGTGCCTGATAGTCTTCTCTCGCTTCAGGTTTCGGGATCTGAAGTGTTTGAATAGTGCTTGCCTCCGGATTCGGAAGGTCTCCAACGACTTCGCGACTATCTGAATCGAGACCCATCACTTCGGTCAACGCTTTTTTAGAAATCTCAACGTTGTCGGTCGCCTGAATCTCTTCAGCCTTCGCATCGCTCAACTGCACTTCGATGCGAAGAATGTCAAATTGAGTTGAAACTCCGCTCCGTCTTTGCACCTGAGTTTTTTGCAAATGGTCTTCGAGAGTTTTAACGTTTTGTTTCGCGACATCCGCAAGTTTCTGAGCGGCGACGGCTTCATAAAACTTGAGCTTAATATCTTGCTCAAGTTGAAACTGCGCCCAATTTAAATCGTGAGTAGCTGCCGATTCTAACCGAGAGCTCGCACGGTATCTGTTCAAGTTCGCTAAGCCATCGAACAAAGGGAGGTACGCGTTGAGCGTGGCAACAGTATTCGGCAAAATTTCAGGAAACGCTAAGTTTGGCCCGCCGAGTGATACGTCGAAAGTTTGATATTTATAATCAAGTAATCGCAGAGCCTGAACTGAAAGTGATGGCAAAAAATTTGAATAGCCCTCAACACGTCTCCACCGAGCACTTTCCGCAGAGGCTTTCATCGACTGAAAACTGGGTGAATTGGCTTCAGCCTCTTGAGTCGCCTGATCGAGAGTGAGTTGAACTGCTGCGTTCGCAGAAACTCCAGCGCTCATAACGACGAAGGCCAAAAGGCTAGGATAAGAAAATAGGTTTTTATGGATTTTTGTCATTACTTCTTTTTTGCTTGAGAATTCCTTTGAAGTCAAGATTTGCAAAGCAGTACAAAGAAAATATAATTAGCCACCTAACTATATTTCTGTATTCCGACCTTAAAAGAGCTACCCAATTATTCAGCCTCGACGAGACCTATTGAGGCATTGATGAAATCTCAAGACCGTGTTACCTAATAAGAGCGATGAGTGAAGAAATCCGAATCAAAAAAATACCAGATCTGACTATTTTGCGAAAGCTCGCGGATCGCTATCCTAAAGCAAAGATTGATCCGGAGAACATCGAAGTACTACTTTTACTCAACCGAGTGGCTGGCGACGTTACGGGACTTTACAGAAGTGAATTTGATGGCAACGGGCTCAGTTCTGCGCGCTTCACTCTACTCTTGCGCTTAAGACGTGAACCTGAAAAACCGCTGAATCCGTCAGAGCTAGCAGAATTTCTCGGAGTGACTCGCGCAACCATTTCTGGACTTCTTGACGGTCTAGAAAAGTCAGGACAAATAAAGCGGGTGAATTGTCAGGACGATCGTCGTAGTTGCTTTATTCAGCTCACCAATAAAGGCCTCAAGCTCATCGATAAAGTTGCGCCAGAATATTTTGCGCAGCTCTCAGAACTTCTCACCGGCGTGAAGAAATCTGAACTTAAAAGTTTTAAGAAAATTTTATTATTACTTGGCCAACATCTCGAAAATAAAAAATAGCTTTTTAATCGCGAATTTGTAGATCATTTGGTAAATCATTTTTCGAGTGCTCACTCGCCGGAAAGTGATCTCTTAAAATCATTCCCGTCTGCTCGATCGCCTTGGAAAAGCCGTCGGCAAAATCTTTTCCTCCAAGACCATCCGTTAATGTTTTTAAAACTCCGTCCCAACTGTGAGAATTTAATTTCTTACCAATTTTTTCATCAGCTAAAACAACGGCCTGCCTCTCCATAAGAGAAACAAACAGTAAGACGCCCGTGTGCGTGTGTGTCGCGCGAATCTGGGATCGATGAAACTCAAGTTCGGCCCTCACGATTGCATTATGATGTCGATCCGATCTCGGAGTGAGAGCCCTCTGAATCGAGTCAAGTCGCGCAAGCGAAAATCCCAACGCAAAAGAAATGAGAACAATCGCAATTTGAAATTGAATCACGTTACCAAAATCAAAACGACTTAATAGAATAAAAAATACAAGATCAAAAGTTGCGATCAGAAAAAAGCAAAGAAGACCTGCCAGATGCCCTTTCGGAGAAGAGGCATGCACAATCATCGGGACGATTTCACCGGCGGTGTGTTCTTCTGCTCGCGTCACGGAATCACGAATTTGAATTAAACTTTTTTCATCAATATGAACTGCCAACCAAGCTGGAATCTTCATTACCAATCTCCCGAGGCGCCGCCGCCGTTAAAGCCACCGCCGCCGCCGCCCCAACCGCCACCACCGCTACTTCCGCCACCACCGAATCCACCGCCACCAAAACCACCACCGTAAAAACCGCCACCGCGTCCTCCGCCGATGCGACTCACACCGACGATAAAGATGATGATCAAGAAAATGATTTCAGAAATCGGCATGCCTCCGCCACCTTTACTTTGGGAGCGCTCATGACGGCGGCCCTGCAAGTAAGGGCTCAAATCAACATCGGGATCAGTTTTCTGTGCAATTTCGTAAACGCCGACCAAAATTCCGTCGCTCATGCGACCTTCTTTAAAAAGTGGCGCAATTTTTTCGTCGATTATATTTTTTGCGGCAATGTCGGTGAGACTCTCTTCGACTCCGCGGCCCGCCTCAATTCTGATCTTATGATCTTGAACTGCTACAAGTAGAATGACGCCTCGATCAAGGCTAGTGTCGGCGCTCCCCGCTTTACCTTTTTGTCCGAGCTTCCATTTGTCGGCTACTTTAATGCCGACCTCTTCGATCGAAAGCCCTTGCAAACTCGCGAAAGTAAACACGGTGACTTGCGTGCCGTGAGTTTCTTTGAGCGCACGAATAGCGGCGTCGAGTGAATTAAACGCCTGCGGCGAAACGATGTTTGCTTCATCCATAATGGGCGAAGTCAGTTCTGGAATATCAAACGCCGGAGCCGCAGCTTGAGCTCGAGACAATGAGAATAAGAAAAGGAAAGAAAGAAAAAATCTCACGTTTAAAATTTAACTTTAGGTGCTTGTTTTTCTTCTGCCGTCACTTCGGCTCCCCATTGAGGCATTTTCTCGTAATGGTAGAACAAACTATTTGTAAAGCTCGTAGGCGGGACACTGACGAGATTATTAAATCCATTAATCGCTTCGATATAACGTTGTCTCGCAACCGTGATACGGTTTTCAGTTCCTTCGAGTTGACTTTGTAGATCGCGAAAATTTTGATCCGCTTTGAGTTCGGGATACTTTTCACTCACAACCATAAGGCGTCCGAGTGCCTGACTCAAACTTCCTTGCGCGGCCTGAAATTTTTGAAGTTGCTCTGGAGTGACTTTGCTCGGATCAATCGTCACGCTCGTTGCTTTTGCTCGCGCCTCGATCACTCCCTCGAGGGTAGCTTCTTCATGCTTGGCATAACCCTTTACAGTCTCAACCAAATTTGGAATCAAATCCGAGCGCCGCTTGTATTGGTTCGTCACTTCGGCCAGTGAAGCGTCGACCTGATTTTTATTTTCAGGAATCGATTGAACTCCACAACCTGAAAGCATGAGACCGCTCAACAATGAAACAACAAAAAAACCAAGAATGGGTTTACGATAATAAGACATTTGTCCTCCGACATTAAATTAACAGGGCACTATTGAAACTGAGTCTAGGGTTTAAAATGTCAATGCTCAGCTTCCGATTTGATATTATGTCGGTTTTAGGTCGGAAACAAAGGATATACACATAAGATGCTGCAGAGGGCAGTCGACTTGATCTCACGTCGCTTGAGCAGTAGTCTCACTTCCAAGATTATGTAAAGGAGTTTTCAATGGTTTTATCAACAACGACCTACGACGGCGAAAAACATTGCCACATTATTCACGCACCTTCAGAGTCCCAAATCGAAACCGATGCCCCAAAAGACAATAATGGTAAAGGCGAAAGATTTTCGGCCACGGACCTTGTCGGCGCAGCTCTCGGAGCCTGCATCCTCACCACCATCGCGATCGTTTTTGAAAAAGATGGTCTCAACTTCAAAGGGGCTCAAGCTCAAGTCACGAAAGAGATGTTCTCTAGCCCCCGTCGAATTGCGAAGCTCAGCGTACGCATTACATTCCCGAAAGGCATTCCTGCAGACTTTCGCCCTAAGATCGAAAAAATTGCTCATGCGTGCCCCGTTCACAAGAGCCTTCACCCAGATATTGAGCTCCCAATTGAAATGATTTATCCGGATTAATAATATGACTATATTCAAAAGAATTATCGACAAACAAATTCCTGCCAAATTTCTCTTCGAAGACGATCTCTGCATTGCAATCAACGATGTGGCGCCACAAGCACCCATACATATTTTAATTATTCCAAAAAAGGAAATTCGCTCGATGAACGAGGCGAGGGTCGAAGATCAAAAATTATTAGGACATCTCTTATTGGTTGCGAGAGACCTCGCCAGGACGCTTAAGATCGATGAGTCAGGCTATCGTTTGGTTTTCAATACGAATGGTGATGCCGGACAAACGGTGTTTCAACTGCATCTGCATCTCCTAGGTGGAAGGCCACTATAAATCAGCGCACTCTATTTCTTTGCTGGCTCGCATACATCGCAGCTTGTTCTGCACTCACGCGAGGCTTTGCTTGCTGCTGCTGAGACGGACTCGAACTTCTAAAAATGTGGGACAAGATGCCCTTGATTGAAATGTTACTCATAGTATTTTCAATCTGGCGAACCATCGTTGGAGCCATCGGCGCCACCGGATCTTTAGGTGCTGCCAAGTGAAGTTCTACGATGAGATTGCTAGAAGTTTTGCGAGCGACTTGACCAACCGAAGCTTGAGTTTGGAGAGTGATCGTCTGAGCCGCCTTAATTAGCGGTATTTCGGTAAAATCATTAGCGAGCTCGCAGAAATGATCTTTCCGCTGGAGTCTACAAATCGAACATCATTTGGACCCAAAGTTCCGCCGCTATCCACTCTTAAGTGAGTCCACGCTCACCATTCTTGGCGATTGCGAGAACATAAGCTGACCATTGGAATCGGTTTGCTGAATCTGCACCTGAGTCGTACCAACCACGCCTTGAGTGGTTCCGCTGAAGCCTGGTCCGCCGTCTTCAGCTGGAGTATCAAGAGTTGCCGGATTTCCGCTGCGACCTTTTCCACTTTGTTGAGATTGGCCGCCCTGGCCGCCCTTCACGTTGAGATAAACATAGTTGCTTGAAGCTGATTAGACTTCTTTCATGACTTGTCGCGTGAATAAGAAGTGACAACTTGTAGGCCGTAGATTCGATCCGGCACTCTTTGCCGCGCGGTTTTTTGTTATAACGTGGTTCGAAGTTACTTTTTTATGTCCTCTTAAATTTCGAATTGCAAAATCTTAAGGTGCGAGTCGACTCTTCGACCAATTCTTGGCGATTTTTTTGAAAATGAATCTTTCGTGTATGCGGTACTGACGACCCTCCCAGAATTCGATCGACTGCGGAGTGAGCGCAAAACCTCCCCAAAAAGGGGGGAGCGGCACAACTTGATCGTGATATTTTTTTTCGGTGTGACTGAGGAAGCTTTCGAGTTCCGCGCGACTCGTCACTTTCTGACTTTGAGGTGACGACCATGCACCAATCTGGCTGCCACGAGCGCGCGACTTAAAATATTCAAAAGATTCGGCTTCGGTTAGTTTTTCTACTTTTCCGAACACGCGAATTTGTCTTTGGAAATTTGGTGAAGTCCACAAAAAAACGAGCGCCGCAACCGGATTAGCAATGAGGTCGTAAGATTTCGGGCTATCATAATTTGTAAAAAATTTGAAAGCCCCATTTCTAATTCCTTTAAATAAAACAGTTCGCGCTGACGGAACACCTTTGAGAGAAGCTGTCGACAAAGTCATGGCGGTCGGTTCAGCGCAATTGGCTTCAGTTGCCTCTTTCAACCAGGACTCAAACCCTATAATCGGATCTTCGCCGAGAAAAAGCTCTTGATTGTGTTCCGACATGTTTAACTCCTAATGAAGCTTTGAACCTGATGCTGCCGCAGGTGCTTGAAAGATTTCTTCTAACTCTTCTGATGTCGCCTGTCGAACCGATAAGATATGTAATTCAAAAATAAGTTCCTGACCCGCCAAAGGATGGTTGCCGTCTAAAGTGATCATGTTTTCGTCGATCTTTAAGATGCGAACGACAATGGCCTTACCGTCGGGTCCGGTCGTATCGAACTTCATTCCAAATTTAAGATCTAGATCTTCAGAAAACTGATTTCGAGACACTTCGCTCACTAATTCTTTTCGGTAGGGACCGTAGGCTTGATTGGGAGCTAATTTCATTGAAGTTATGTAACCGGTGACTTGCCCTTCAATTGCAAGCTCAACCGCTGGCAAAAGTTGGTCGTAACCCTGAAGAAATATCAGCGGATCCGTTGCGGTACGCTCTTCGAGAACTTTATATTGTGAATTACAAAGCTTATAGCAAAGAGTGACGTAACTATTTTTTTGTACATGCGTTTTGCCGTCTGTCATCATGCTCTCTACTTTGTAGGCCACTTCAAGTTTTTATTCGCCTTCGAGTGACGTTTCAAAAATTCTTCACGCTCAATGTACTTGCCCCCAAAGTTTTTGACAAGCGGTGTGACCATCTGCGTATCGATCCAGGTTGCAGAGAGCGTCTTCAAAAACGTCACCAATTGAATCAGGCAGAATTTACTCGCGTCATCAACGAGGTGAAACATGCTTTCACCGCTGAACACTCCCCCGACAAATACGCCGTAGAGCCCTCCGACTAGCTTTCTATTTTGCCAACACTCAACGCTATGAACATACCCTGCCGCATGAAACTTCAAATAGGCAGAAAAAATATCTTTCGTGATCCAAGTTCCGGCTTCATGAGCGCGTTTGATTTTCTGGCAATGGTGAATGACCTGCTCAAACTCAAGGTCGAAACTGACTTCGAAGTCAGAATTTCTAAGATCACGCGCGAGACGTTTTGAAACATGAAATTCTGCGAAATCAATAATTCCTCTTTGCTGAGGAGAAAACCACAATAGCGGATAACCGTCTTGCGGCCAAGGAAAAATTCCTCTCGAGTAGGCTTCAAACAAAGTCTCGGGATTGAGTTCGCCGCCCCAGCACAAAAGTCCATCCTCTTCGGCAAGTCTCGGATCTGGAAATATCACGCGCTCACCGCTTTTACGCAAAGATCACAGATACCGCACAGGTCACCTTCGGCATATGAAAAATACTTTTTGATCTGCTGGAGGCGACAGCCTTCTGTCATTTGCGCGAACTGCAATACCTCGAGCAGTTTTTGGTGCTGATTTTTCAAAAAGAGTTCGTGTTTTTCTTCGTTCATGAATTCAATAGGCGGAGGAGCTAAAACCTTGAGCTCTCTCGTATTGACCGAAGAAATGCTTTCCCAACGCTCGAGTTGGTTCAATGCAGTTTCGACTCTAAAATCTCTACGGTTATAGAAATTAAGTTGCGTGCGAAGATAATCAAGACCTTCGGCTTTGACCCTCGAAACATTTCGTTCGAGCAAATTATAAAGTGCCATAACAAAACCAGGATCTGGATGACCCCACTTCACGAAATCCATTTGGATTGTGAGATCGTCCTGATCGAAAAGCATATAGCAATTTGATGACTGACCATCTCTACCCGCACGACCGATTTCTTGATAGTAAGCCTCAAGCGATCCAGAAATTTCACCGTGAAAGATACTTCGAATGTTTTCTTTATCAATTCCTAAACCGAATGCAGGAGTCGCTAAAATCAGTTCGCTCCCCACGACAGATGGATCTGAATTCAAAAATAAATTTTGGTTGCGTGAGCGATCTCTCGGAGACATTTGCCCATGATAAGTGAGGTGAGGCATATAAAGTTTTGAAAGTTGTTCTGAAAATTTGTCGAGCGTGCTGATCAAAGAAAAATAGACGATCGAAGGACCTGGCGTCGAAAACTTATAAGCGACGAAGGCTTGAACTTTTTGGTCTAATCCATAAACATCAATAACTTTAATTGCAAGATTTTTTCGATCAAGCCCGGCATCGTGAACGACAACTTCTTGCGATTCAGACAATCTCAACTGACTCAGAATATCTTGTTGAACTTGAGGCGTTGCCGTCGCGGTTAAAGCGATCGTCAGCGGATCTCCCAGTTCGCGGCGTATATCTCCGAGCCTTGAATAGTCAGGTCTAAAATCATGGCCCCAACTTGAAATACAGTGCGCTTCGTCGATGGCGAGAAGCGCGATCGAATTTTGCGCGAGAGCCTCCCTAAAATCGGGGCTTCGAAAGCGTTCGGGAGTTACATAAATGATCTCGTATTGTTTTTGCGAAAGCTTTCGATAACGAGATTGTTTCTCTCCAGACTCGAGAGATGAGTTAATGAAACAAGCTTTGAAATTTTTTGCAAGCAAAGCGTCGACTTGATCTTTCATCAAGGCAATCAATGGCGAAACGACAACCGTCAACGCACCCTGTTCTGAAAAGAGTCTTGCGGGCAACTGATAACATAAACTTTTGCCCATTCCGGTTGGCATCAGCACTAAGACATTTTTTGAAAGGAGGAGATCTTGAATGACGGGCTCTTGCAGACCACGAAATTCAGAATGCCCAAAGACTGCGTGAAGCCGTTCTCTAGCCAGCGGCATCGTCATTCCAGAATTTTGGACATCAAAAACCATTTCTAAATCTTAACAGGTCTCAGTTCGACACTCAAATCATTGCTCACGATCAGAACGTGATTAGTCGGAATCTGATTCCAATCTTCGACGTTACTCGTCAGCTTTTCAGAGACGATCAATACTGAGTGATCATGTTTGGATTGGGCTGGCTCGAGGTGGCAGACTCCTTTTTTACAAGTGTATTTGCCTCCGGCAGAATAGTAAAGCGTCGGCGCCTTTTCACGTTTGTTAGACACATAACGAATGGCTACAAGGTGCTCGCCGTCACTAATGCAAACATTGATGTAAGAAGTTTCGCGAATTTTATTGGCGGTTTTAATTTTTTCAATTTGCTTGATCGTCGCGACTAAAATCTCGGCCATATTTTCGCTGGTGGTACGCGTATATTTTTTCTTTTTCAAGTTCTCGAGAAACAAAGCAAATAAATGTTCTGAGTCGGTCTGCCCCCTGATCCATTCGTAGATGTCATCGGAGAGAAGTCTTCGCACAAAACGTTTTACAAGATGAAAACCCCCGATGCTTCCGTTATGCATGAACATGATGTTTTTGAAATGAAACGGATGACAATTCGACTCCGAAACATCTCCCATGCTCGCCGCACGAACGTGAGCAAAAATAATGGGACTTACTATTTTTTTGGCGATTGAACGCAAGTTGCGGTCATTCCATGCAGGCCTGACGCTGACAAAAAGACCAGGATCTGAATCAAGGCGTCTGTCGTACCAACCAATTCCAAATCCGTCTCCATTGAGAGGCTCTTCCGACTCGTGCGCCATTGCACTTTGCTTAATCAATGAATTTTTGGGTTTATAAAGCAACTCGTCCATCAAGAGCGGTTGACCTTTGTAAGCTAAAAATCGACACATAAAACCCATCCTTTTCAAGAAGTTGCGGACAAGCAGGCAACCGGCAATTGGGCTTCGACGGTCTACTAACCTCCCTAGCTTACCAAGCTTCATCCTGCCTGAATAAGACCGACGTCAATTTCGAAAAAAAATTAGACAAAAGGAGGGGCCGAAACCTACGCTCTCTCGAGGCACCGCCCGCACGGCTCGAGATCCTGTCCTAAAACCGGCTAAAGGATCTAAACTATTTGCAGATCTGAGCTTGACGAGAGAGCCATTTTTCCTTAGAACAAGAAGCTCACCAAACTTAATTTTTTATTTTTTAGTCATTTATTTTGGAAAGGTATTTTCATGGCATCAACAGAATGGGATCTACAGAGAGCGCGTAACATCGGGATTTCGGCGCACATTGATTCGGGCAAGACCACTCTCACCGAGCGAATTCTTTTTTATACTGGTCGTATTCACGCGATTCATGAAGTTCGCGGTAAAGATGGCATCGGCGCAAAGATGGACTCGATGGAACTCGAGCGCGAAAAAGGGATCACGATTAAGTCGGCAGCGACGAACGTTTTCTGGAAAGATATTATCATCAACATCATCGATACTCCGGGCCACGTCGATTTCACGATCGAAGTTGAAAGATCACTCCGAGTTTTAGATGGTGCCATCTTGGTTCTTTGCGGAGTTTCTGGCGTTCAATCACAATCGATCACGGTCGACAGACAAATGCGTCGGTACCATGTTCCTCGCATTGCTTTTATTAATAAACTCGATCGTTCGGGCGCGAATCCATTTCGTGTTCTCGGCGCTCTCAGAGAAAAATTGCGTCACAACGCCGTGATGATGCAGATTCCGATTGGTCTTGAAGATCAACTCTTAGGAATCATCGATCTCGTTAAAATGAAAGCGTTCTACAACGAAGGCGAAGATGGAGAAAACGTTGTCGAAAAAGAAATCCCGGCAGAATTTTTAGATCAAGCAAAAGAATATCGCCATGAGCTCATCGGTAAGGCCGCTGACTTTGACGATATCGTTGCAGAAAAATTCTTGAACGAAGAAGAGCCTACCGAAGCGGAGCTGAAAGAAGCGGTCCGTAAAGGTTGTCTCACGCTTCAGCTCACTCCTGTATTTTGCGGGTCGGCTTATAAAAATCGCGGCGTTCAAAAAATGCTCGATGGCGTTGCCGATTACCTTCCAAATCCAACTCAAGTATCAAATGAAGCTTTGAACTTGGATAAGAACGAAGAAAAAGTTCAAATCATCGTCGACGAAAAACAACCCTTCGTCGGTTATGCATTTAAATTAGAAGATGGCCGTTACGGTCAGCTCACTTACATGCGCATCTACCAAGGAACCGTCAACAAAGGTGACTTCATTGTGAACGTTGCCAATGGCCGAAAGGTAAAGGTTCCGCGTCTCGTGAAAATGCACTCTGAGGAAATGACCGATATCGAAAAAGCAACTGCCGGCGATATTATCGCGCTTTTCGGGGTTGATTGTTCTTCTGGTGACACATTCACCGATGGAACTCTGAACTACGCGATGACTTCGATGCACGTGCCAGACGCCGTGATTTCACTTGCTGTTGCTCCTAAATTGAAAGAAGGTGCTGCGAACTTCTCAAAGGCGCTCCAGAAATTTAAAAAAGAAGATCCTACGTTCCGTGTTCACCGTGATGAAGAATCAAGCGAAACGATCATTTCAGGAATGGGAGAGCTTCACTTAGAAGTTTATATCGAGCGCATGAAGCGCGAGTTTGCCTGCGAAGTTATCGCCGGTAAACCGCAAGTTGCGTACCGTGAAACGATCGGTATCGCTGCTGACTTCGATTATACTCACAGAAAACAAACGGGTGGATCAGGTCAGTTCGCAAAAGTGGTTGGTCGTATCGAACCGCTCCCGGTTGATTCTGAACTTCCATATATTTTTGAAAACAAAGTCGTCGGCGGAAGAATTCCTCGCGAATTTATTCCTGCGGTTGACAAAGGTTTCAAAGAGCAAATGGCAAAAGGAACTCTCGTGGGCTTTCCTATCGTGGGAGTTAAATGCGTTCTAACAGACGGTTCTTACCACGATGTCGATTCATCTGAGATGGCCTTCAGAATTTGCGCAATGGCGGCAATGAGACAAGCATATGAAAGAGCAAATCCAACGGCGCTTGAGCCAATCATGAAACTCGAGACAACTGCTCCTGAAGAATTTCAAGGATCAGTCATGGGACAAATCAATCAACGTCGCGGTATCATCATGGGAACCTCAACCATCGAAGGAACCGTAACCGTCACTGCCGAAGTTCCGCTCACAGAGATGTTCGGTTATTCGACGGATCTTAGATCGGCGACTCAAGGTAAAGGCGAGTTCACCATGGAATTTGCGAAATACTCAGCGATGCCTCGCTCAATCCAAGATGAACTTCACAAAAAGTATCTTGAAAAACGTGCGGCTGAACAGAAGTGATTTTATCCGACCGCTCGTTAAAAGAAATGCTGGCCAACAAAACTCTTGAAGTGAGTCCGATCACTCCGGAGTCGATTCAGCCGGCATCCATTGACTGCAGGCTCGGAACGCATTTTTTGATGATCGAGGATTTCAACATGAATCTCATCACGATGGATTCAGAAATTAAATACCGTGAATTCGAGGGCGAATCTCTAACACTTCCCCCTCACTCTTTTCTTCTCGCGACCACCATGGAATACGTCAAACTTCCAAATGATCTCACCGCTTTCGTCGAAGGACGAAGCTCTGTCGGTCGCATGGGTCTCTTTATTCAAAACGCTGGCTGGGTTGATCCAGGCTTCGAAGGCCGTATCACTCTTGAGCTCTACAACGCCAATTCTCTACCGATTCAGCTCCAAGCGGGCCGCCGCATTTGCCAACTCGTATTTTGCAAAATGGATCAGGCAACGCTCAATCCTTACCGCGGAAAATACCAGGGACAAAATAAATCAGTTGGAAGTCGAGCCTTTCAAGACACTCCTTCGTCGTAAGAACGACAATTAGAAATTTTAAAGTAAAAGAGAAACTATTAGTAGAAGAGAGCCGAAAGACTCCCTACACGAAAATTATCGGCGATTGTTTAATTTCGACAAAAGACGCAAGATCTCAAGATACAACCAGACGAGAGTGAGAAGAACTCCGAAAGCGCAATACCACTCCATATATTTTGGAGCACGGCTCGCAGCACCTTGTTCAATCACTGTAAAATCGATGATGAAGTTCAGTGCCGCAACACCGACAACCACGACCGAAAATAAAATACCGAAAGTTCCACCTTGATTGATGAAAGCCATAGGGTGACCCATGAAGCCTGCGATCATGTTACAGATATACGTCATGACGATCGCGCCCATCGCAACGGCCATCACTTTTTGAAACCTCGGAGTCGCCTGCAAAATTCGAAAATGATAAAGACCCAGCATAAGAGCTAAACAAGAAAAAGTTGAAACCATCGCGTTCATTGCAATGCCAGGCTTGGCAACTTCGTACATTGCCGAAATCGATCCTAATACTAAACCTTCAGCGAGCGCGTAAACCGGTGCGAGTGTCGGAGCCGTTTCTCTTTTAAAGATGATCACGAGCGAAACAATAAGGCCAACAACCAATCCAGAAATCATCAGAATGCCGCCGAGGCCTTGGCCTTCGAGATTCCAGCTGACAATGGCAGTTGAGAGCATTAACAGAAAAAGAATTCCGGTTTTGTTGATTGTTCCAGATACCGTCATCGCGCCGGCATCAGCGTAATCTGTGGCTTGAACTTTATTAAAAATTTTCTCATTAAAAGCTGGGCTACTCATAAAATCTCCTTTTTTGGAAACACGCTCATCTTACAACAAGATGAGCCCTTCATGCAACCCGACGAAATACTAGACTAGCGAGCGAACGCTTGCGCGCCCCAATAAATAGCATTTGATCCGAGCTGCTCTTCGATCCGTAAAAGCTGGTTATACTTCGCAATACGCTCACTTCGGCAGAGACTGCCGGTCTTGATTTGGTGACAGCTCAGCGCAACCGCTAAGTCGGCAATCATCGAATCTTCGGTTTCTCCGCTTCGATGAGACATGACCGTTTTGAATCCAGCACGTTGTGCTAGGCTGACCGCAGTGCAAGTCTCTGTCAAAGTTCCGATTTGGTTTACCTTCACGAGCAATGCATTTGCGGCTTTCTCTTTAATCCCACGGGCAACGCGTGTTGGATTCGTCACGAACAAGTCGTCTCCTACAATCTGGGTCTTGGCACCCATTTGTAAAGTCTGCTTCGTCCACGATGACCAGTCGTCTTCTGAGAGACCATCTTCGATTGAAATCAGAGGGTATTTTTTAACCCATCCCTCGTAAATCTTTATGAGGTCGCCACTGGCGATCTTTTTACCCTCCCAGGTGTATTTAGCTTCTTTGTAGAGCTCGGTCGCCGCAACGTCTAGGCCCAAGAACATGTTTTTGCCGGGCTTGTATCCCGCAGCTTCAATCGCCTCTAGGATCAATTCGATCGCTTCAACATTTGATTTTAATTTTGGAGCAAAACCACCTTCGTCGCCGACTCCCGTCGCTAATCCTTTTTTATTCAAAATCTTTTTGAGTGCGTGAAAGGTTTCGCTGCCGGCCCGCAAAGATTCTGAAAAAGTTGAAAGCGTCGGAATGATCATGAATTCTTGAATGTTCAAACCGTTATCGGCATGAGCGCCACCGTTAATCACATTCATCAAAGGAACAGGAAGATGACATGCTTGAGTTCCACCCACGTAACGAAACAACGGAAGACCCACAACTTGAGCCGCCGCCTTCGCGCAAGCGAGAGAAACTCCGAGAATCGCGTTCGCTCCTAATTTCGATTTATTTTCGGTGCCGTCGAGTTCGATCAACTGATTGTCGATCGCTGTTTGGTCACTTGCGTTTTCACCTTCGAGAGCTTCGGCGATCACTTCGTTCACCATGCGAACGGCTTTTAAAACGCCTTTTCCAGAATATCTTTTTTTATCATCATCGCGAAGTTCGTTTGCTTCGTGGGCACCGGTTGAGGCCCCACTCGGAACTGCTGCTCGACCGATGGCTCCGCTCGCGAGCATGACATCAACTTCAATCGTCGGATTTCCGCGGCTGTCTAAAATTTCTCTTGCTTGTATTCCCATGATTGCTGACATGATGTATCCCCTAAATAGTCCATTGTGTTTGATCTGATAAATTTCTATTTTCAAATACTGGCAGCGGATGCACCTTGGCTGCCTTTTGAATAACCGCATCCAAGTCCTGTAATTTTTCAATCACTTCTTTGAAATGCACGAGAGATGATTTTTGAACAATGTCCCAGTCTACTCTACGCATCGCCTCTTTCACCTGAGGAGTCGCGC
>JAYTQQ010000211.1:0-2689 GCA_043746635.1 Bdellovibrionales bacterium
CCACATTCAAAGTTTTGGAGCCAACTCAACTTATCACCTGAGCCCGGTCGACAGATTAGCCTTTTTTTAGGCTGGGCCGGAATCAGTCTAATGGTTCTCATGAATGTTTATACCCTCAAAAAAAGAGTTAAACTTTTTGCCAACGTTGGTCCATCCGTTGCAAAAACTTTCGATTTTCATATTTTTTGCGGTCTTCTTGGACCAACGCTTATAATATTTCATTGCAACTTGAAAGTGCGAGGCCTTGTCGCGATCAGTTTTTGGAGTATGGTTGTATCCGCCATCAGCGGTATTTTAGGACGCTATCTTTACAGCCAAATTTTGTCCAAAAAGCAGGATCTCTTAATTGCAAATGAAGAAAATAAAATTCGACTTGAACAGGAATTGATAAAAGTAAAACCAGAAATTGCGCCGGCTCGTACCGCCGCAATCATGCAACAAGCTCTCTATTTTGTTGGAGTCGCGAATTCGAGTGCGACTGCTAAAATTCCAAGCCTGTGGGGTGTATTAGTTGGTTCAATCATGGGTGATTTGAGACTCTTCTTTAGCGAGCCCGGTCTAGAGGATAAGCTAAACTTTCAATGTCGCAGACTTTTGACTATTTGGGCATCCGGCACAAAGCGAGCGCTCAATATCGAACCACTTCAAAAGATCATGGGCTATTGGCACGCATTTCACCTCCCGTTTGCTTTTTTCATGTATATCGCAGCAGTTATACATATTTTTGCTGCTTTGCTTTTTGGAGTTAGCAAATAATTAAATAGGCAAAGATCGTTTCATTTCGAGACGTAAATCCGGTTAATCTTTTCATAACTTGCTTGTTGAAATCGCTGCTTTATACTTAATAATGTGGTGAAAAAGCAAATCGGAATTTTAATTATATTTATGGGTATCCTTGTGATATTCCAAAACTGCGTTGTTCAGCCACACGCGACTGTCGGGACAAGCCTTGCAAGTCTTTCTATCGATCATTCCAGCATGCTTTCTAACTGCGCCAGCTGCCATCAATCTCAATTCAATACGCAGCAGGCACAAGCTTCAGGGCATATCAACATCATGCTCAACGGCACTCAACAAGACTGTTCGACTTGTCATTTATCGGGTCGCGGAGTGACGTGGGTTATTGGCGGCGCCGGCGGTATGCCTGCCACCGTTTCGCTTGCAAGTCCAACCGGAATGATGTGGAGCTTGAAGATGCCTCACCCAGTTCCTGCCGCGGGGGTTAACTGTAACTCGTGTCACGGAAGCAGCGACGGACCTCTCCTTGTCGGATGGGACCATGCCAATGCTCCTCTTCCAACGAGCACTTCTATTGGTGGAACCAGTTACTGCATGTTTTGCCATTTTCCAAATCAACAAAATGTGGCTGCAACCAGTAATGATTCTCCAAATTTTAAAGTTTTTGATTCGACGAATTCTGATCATGCCGGCGTTCAGATTCCTTCGCAAGACTGCACGAGCTGCCATACGTATCCAGGCACCGGAGTGCTTGGCTCAAGTTTGAATCCACCGAACTGGCTAGGGGCGGGACCGCCAGCGATGATTACCTTGCCCGCCCCAACCGGATCCGGATTTTCAAATTTAACGATGAATCACCCGCTACCAGTTGCCGGAGAAAGTTGTTCGCAATGCCACGGTTCTTCAAATGGGCCGACGGTCATAGCATGGGATCATAACAATGCTCCGCCGCCTCCTGCAGGTTCTGTCGGCTACTGTGTTTATTGTCATACGAGTACACAGAATGTCGTGGCTGCAACAGTTTTTAAGTCTATTAGATCTGTACCGACGAATCATCAAGGCGGACTATTAGCGACTGACACTTGTGCTTTTTGTCATACTTCGGGTAAGGATAACCATCAAATCAATTATCCAAATCCATGGTATTCTCTAACGGGATCGCTGGACGGCCCTTGAAAGTTTCAAAAACTCAATGCTTCGAGCAAAGTCGACCTCCCTTGACTTGGCCGGTCAACAATCTAATATCTGCGCTGCACAGGGTACTCGATTTAGTCGAGAGTTCCGGGTTTTGCAGAATGCTCAATTTGAACTATATCTCTCAGAGATGATGAAGAGGCCACGCAATGCGTAAGCGCGCCATTTCGCCTTTTTGTCAGGCCGATAAGTTTGGTGTTAAAATAATCTCGGCAAGGCGTTCATAGTCCTCGCAAGTTGTAGCCATTGGTGTGTTCTCTCGAGTTCTCTTAGGTAGAAAGCGCAGGTTTTTTTCGAATTGTTTTAGGTACCGTCGAGTTTAGTAGTCATTTCACAAAATGATTTCTTGATCTTTTGAGTCTTCAAAATACGTGGCACTTTTTCTGATCTAATTAATTTAGGTATATTTTTATCGCTGGCTCTATACAGGCTTGCCTGTTGAATCAGCCTGTAAGGCTGACGTGAGCGTGATGCGAACGAACAGGCAAACAATAACCAGTATGGGCGTTAGTGTCTTTTCCACAATTATTGCGAAATTTACTTCTAAATAACGTGATATTTGAACTACAATAAATGCATCTCAATTGCGCTCAAATTTTATCTGAGCACTTAGCTACATATTTTGTAACAGCTCAGGTCCCTATGCAAGTTTTGGTGGCTGATTGACGAGAGCTGCGTGAATTGCGCCGAGAGTTGGGTGTCCTTGCTTTCGTGCCGTTGAGATATAAGATCTCAGATGGGCGAATATATTAGCCCC
>JAYTQQ010000212.1:0-2140 GCA_043746635.1 Bdellovibrionales bacterium
TGAAGTTGATCAAAACAAGAAGCATCATGAAGAACTAGTCAATGTAACTGAGACCCATAAAGAAGAACTACAAAAAATTCAAGACACTCATGAGCGCGCGCTCAGAGATATTAAAGCTAGAAATGATGATACCGTTACGAAGCAAGATATGAACTATCAAAAAGAAATTAAAGACCTTAAAGATATGTATAACCGCAAACTTGAAAAGATGGCCCTCCAGAATAAAAGGGCGACCGAAAACGGCACCGAAAGCTAAGGCTTCGCCCAATATTGTCACTCCGAGCTTAAAAAGCAATATAGGCTAGGCCTATAACCTCACCTGCGACTCCCGATTATGGCACTTGCTTTGTACTTATTATAAATCGGGTGGATATATGAATAAAAAAACTTACTCGGTGATCGTCTCTTTATTTGCGTTTTCAATCTTAGCTGATTTCGTATCTTGCTCTCCTGTGCAATTTTCGAAAGTTCAGATTGCTCCGCAAAATGCTGGGCCTACAATTGTGACTCCGGTCTCTTGTAAATCGGGGCTTTGCACTCAACATCATCAAGATACAACGGGCGGGAGTCTTCCTCAGGCAAACATTCTCTTCATATTAGACACGAGCGGATCGACAACAGATGTGCAGGCAAATCTCACTCAGCATTTATCTGGATTCGTGCAAGGTCTCGCTGGTATCGACTACCGAGTTGGTCTTATCACGACTGACGTTTCGAGTTCTGTTTCTGATTCAAAGGCGAATTATCCTTCAGCAGTGAATGGTAATGGCGCCCTCCAAGACGGTAACCTCGTCACGATGAGCGACGGAAATGCCTACCTAACGCCAGCCTCTTCGACGACAGATATTTCAGTACCCTCTATCACATCTGCAGCTAACACCTGTATCTCGAGCAATTATAATCCGTCGGCATGTTTGTCTGATGACCCCCGTGCGATTTTTGCGGCTAATCTTTTAGTATCAGGAAATAAAGACAACTTCATTCGTGAAGGCGTTCCGACGACCTTTATTATTATTTCAGATGCTGACGAGAGAAACTCGACTTCAATGGCGACTCACGGCTACCCGCAGGGCCCGAGCGATGCTCCCTCTAATTTAATTGCTAACTTTTCTCAGAAGTTTCCTTCGACGCCATTTCAAGTTGATGCCTTAACCGCAGGTACGAGCTCGAATAATTCATCTTGCTTTAACCAGCGACAAGGTCGCGGTGGCAATCCTCTTATTTTCGGATTTTATGCTCCAATTTATGCAAACCTTGTTCAACAAACCGGTGGAGTACTCGGCAGCATTTGTGATTCGAACTTTACAAACCAAATTGGCCAGATTGCTTCGGCGGTCCCGACAGCGAATCAAACGAGCAGTTTGAAGTTCGCCTGCCAGCCTTACCAGGGGCAGTACACCATTAATTTCACTGATGCGAGCGGCAATCCAGTCGCGCCAGTGCCTTCGACTCCAGATTTAGGAAACTTAAGGCTTAATCTTTCAAGCCCACTTCTACCAAATGTGAATGCTGTTCTTTCTTACGACTGCGAAGTCTAGACTCACAATTCGTTAAAAAAACTATTAAACTTATCCCTAATTGAAGGGGTGAGTATGCAAGAGCGCTTGCGGTTTTTATTTTTTGTGATGGTTTTGATTTTTAACTCTAAGAGCTTTGCAGCTTCAGTTGAATCTGAAACCACATTAGGAAGTACCTCGTTTGAAGAATCGCTTTCACTCGATGCAGATCTTCTTCCGAAAGCTCCTAAGGCTAAAAAAACCGAAGAACATATTCCGTTCGGGCTTACCTATTCACAAACGAGCGCCAAATCAACTGATCCGACAGGGGCCCAGGTTGACGAAATCACGAAATCAACGAGCGCCAATGTTGGCTATGAATCTAAAAAGCATTTTGAAAGTAATCTTGGTTTTAACTATTCGGTCACTCCAAACGAAAATTTATCTATCTTAGGACCAACTATTTCGTTTGGATACAATCCGACATCAGGTGGCGACGACTTTCACAGCTCGCTTGGAATAAAGATCACAGCGGCGAGCAATCGCTACATTGAAACTTTTCAAAAACTTCAGCCACCACTAACAAGACGCGGTCTACCAAAGCCAGTGACGGGTACGAATGAAATCGTCCAAAGTTCAATTCA
>JAYTQQ010000213.1:0-1667 GCA_043746635.1 Bdellovibrionales bacterium
TTCTCGCTGTTGATCTAGTTGAAAGAGACCGTGAATTAGCAGGCGAAAAAATGTAACCACTTGAATCTTAGAGGGAAAAATGCCGATCACCCATGAACAAGCGTATAAAAACGTGACGGATCATGATATCCATTTTCGAGTCGATCTTTATCCAAAAGAACAACGAGATGCCGAACTTCACTCCATTCTCGGAACCGAAGTTGCGCGACTTCCCGCCCAGCTTGAAACTTATTATTCTAGGTATTTTGAAGAACGTTCGCGAGTTGTGGCCTTCCCAAAACAATCAAGGGCCGAAATAGAAAAACAGATTGCGCTCGTTCACAATTATGATCAAGAACTTACGCAATTGAAAAAAAATATCGACCAGCGAACAAATCAAATTATCGGAGAGAACAACCAAGTTTCGGAATTAAGAAAAAGGCTCAAATCGATTCCTGCCGACGAGCGAACAGAAGAATATAACAAGGTTACCGAAGTCACCAATACGCACACTCATGAATACAATCGACTCGTCGTCATTTACGACCATGAAGCTACCGAATACAACGCGACGGCGGCGAAGAGAAATTCTCTCGCTTCGGATACCCAAGACCTGATCAAAACTCTCGACACCAGAGAGAGTTCTCCTAAGATAAAATGATCCTGTAATTCGCAGCCATTTTCACTTACAGACTTACGAAGAGAAAAAACTTTCGCCGTAGTCTTAAAAAACTAAACGAAGAAGTAATGAAAGATCACGTTGATAATCGAAAGCACAAGCGATCCGACGATGGCAGATCCCCAGCCGTCGACCTCAAAATCACTTAAGAGGCCAGAGCATATTTTGATCACGGCACCATTCACAACAAAAGTGAAAAGTCCGAAGGTCAAAATATTCACTGGCAGAGTCAACACAATGAGTACCGGCCAAATGACCGCGTTGGCGATACCGATGACAACTGCTGTGATCAGCGCAGCGCCAAAGCCCTTTACTTTCCAGCCCGGCATCACTTTACAAGTCACGAGAACCGCGACGGCCGAAACCAACCAGTGAAGTAAATAGGACATGAGGGTATATGTGTGTTGATCTTCCATTTGGGTTCTCCATTGTTCTTTGTTGTGGGCTTAAAAAATATTTAGCAGATCAATCATGTTTTGTCTTCATAAAATCGAGCTGATAGTTTTTCTAAACGAATCTGACTCTCACCTAAAAATTCAGCGCGGGCACCAAAGAACGTTAACGGCAACAGTGCGTGATTCGGGCTGTAGGCCTTCTTAAAGATTTCGTCTATGTCTTTTACAATTTCCATATGACGAGAACCGTACTTTCCGATGCGGGGCTCATTATTCAAAATTCCGATGACTTTTAGTTTCTGAATCAAATCGAGCTCTTTTTCATCATCAGCAGATATTTCGTAAATTTAATTTTGCTTGCAGTTCACCAAAAGAACGGATCCACCTTCAGATAGTTCAAAGAGTGTTTTAGGTTCTCCGTTCGCTCGCAGAACTTTGTGCGCTTCGTCAGCCGTCGGCGAAATTTCCCAAGAAACCGCGCTTCCTTCGTCATTTTCGGCCGAAGCGGGAGCATTCAAAAATCGATCAAAGATGGTCGCTTTTCCGTGGGGCCAACCTCTCAAGTACGGAACTTTTTGAATCATGAATCCTGTGGAGTCGTAAAAATTAAAAAT
>JAYTQQ010000214.1:0-10580 GCA_043746635.1 Bdellovibrionales bacterium
CTTGAATGATTGGAGCGGCATGCTGGCAACATGTTGGATAGATCAAAGCAAGGATAGAGCCAATAACACTTTAAGGGCCCAGTTTTAAGATACTTCGACAATATTTTTGCGCTGGTCGACGAGGCTCACGTTCGAGTTTTTCTCGTAGAGAACGTAATAGAGCGGCCGATTTTGCGATTCTTCGAGGATTCGACCTAAATATTCGCCAAAAATAAGAAAAATCGAGAACAAGAGAAGCCAACAAAGCCCTTCGAAAATGGCTTCGATTTGTAAGTGCCTGAGGCTTAACAGAAATGCGATGAGGCCCACCGCAAAACCAATGCGTGTAACGAAACGTAAGGGGTGTTTGGTACTCGCGACAATAATCTCAACACCTTCGTTCACGCGGTCAAACATCGAAACCGATTCTCGCGTGCCAATAGGTTTATAGGGATACGCCAAACTCTTTACGCCGACGGTTGACCCGTACAATCGTAAAAGTGGGTACCGATCTTTGATTTGCGTGATGGCATTTAAAATTTGGCGATTAAAAACTCTGAAGTCGGTCGCCTTTTCTGGAAGTTGAATATCAAGATAGCGTTCGCTGTAAAAATGAAACATCCGAGAAAGGAGAAGGGTGAGGCCGCTGTAGGATTGATGGTTCGCATTTTCACCGTAAACGATCCCCTCGCTGGACGCGCATTGCAAAATCGCCGGCACGACAATCTCAACTGGGTCAATCTCCGCATGAAAAATTGCGGTACAATCGCCGATCGATTGTTCAAGACCGGCAAAGGTTGCGATTTCGTCACCGAATTCACGGGTAAGACGTAAATACCTTATCGCATTGAGTTTGAGTAAAAGACCCGCGACGACGTTTTCGGTTTCATCTTTTGATGCATCATCAACGATGATCACTTCATAATTTGTAAATTCGTCTTCGAGTGCCTTACAAAGTTTCGGCACCATTGTTTTGAGAAGTGCTGCCGAATTTCTCGCAGGAATGACGACAGATGCAAAAATTTCTTTTTTCAAGACAGGAACTCCTCTTTGATGCGTTCCGAGATATCGTAAACATTATCAATCTTTCCGCCGAGGATTGAAACAAAATTCGGTTGGTCGCGATCCATTTCAAAAAATATCGGCCGCCCATCATTACCCGCATTTTGCGGGAGCAAAGTCTTCACTTCAAAGAACGACTTCACGTAGCGTGTACCTTTAAGCGAAGGCATATATTTTTGGGCATCGCGAATCATATATTCGAAGCGAGTTTGCTTATCATATTCGGCCAAAACTTGAGTAGAGTCGACGCGGTCAACGCTCGTCCATCTCAAATGCGGAGTGTATCTGACATGGCTAAACGAATGATAATTCGTCGACGGAAATGGCATGGTTGAAAAAAACGGACCGCACATGAGAGTAAATCCAAATTTTTGAAGCGGCTGCGGGAGTTCAACAAGTGCGAGCTCTGCAATTTCGTATTCGAGAACGCTAGGCCTCTTCGCAAAATGGAGGCTGAGTAAATCGGCATAAGTGCAATTGAGGATCAGATCATATTTTTTATTCGATCGGCTCCCGTTCACGGTGAGAGAAAACTGATTACCCGGCTCTTCGGTGATTTTTTCGACCGCGGCTCCAAGGTACACATTCACTTCGGCGTGCGCAAGTCTTTCGGTCATGGTCGCTCTCAGTTTCGTTGAATCAAAAGCGCATTCCTCGACGTAAAATGCTTCTTCAACGCTGCGCTCGTCGAAAAACTTCATGTGCTCTTTCGAAACTCTTTCTAAGGGTGAACCAATTTTCGTCATAAAATGATGAAACTGTTTCGACGAAACTTTAGAATGATGTCTCGCGATCGCGTAGATGTGCTTAAATTCTTTATTGATGCAATCCGAAAATTCTCCAACAAAGCGCGGATAATTCACTCGAGATCTAAGTGCCGTCGGGGTATGCCTTGGATAATGGTATCCACCGTGTACTCTCGCTTGATTGTAGTACGAAGCTCTCGCCATGAGCTCGCTCTCTCGCTCGTAGAGATCGACCTCGACTCCGCTCATAGCGAGTTCGCATGCAAGGTAGCAGGCATAAAATCCGCCGCCGATTACGATGGCGCTTTTAGGTTTTGCCATGAAGCTTTTTCTTTTGCTGAACCAAACGGTTAATTTCTGCGAGGTAATTATTAGCGACTTTTACGAGTTCAACCCGCGAGTCATTGTCGTCTGTCCAGTGCACGGGAATCTCTTCGACCCTATACCCCAACCATTCTGATTTGACGAGAATTTCGGTGTTGAAAATCCACCCGTCAGAAAGCGGTTTTAATTCATCATGGATCTTTTGAAAAAGTTCGGCCTTTAGAAATTTAAATCCGCACATGCCGTCTGAGAATTTCACGCCTAATCTTGCTTTCAGAACAAAATTAAACCCGCGCGAGGTGATTTCTCTTAAAAAGCTGCGGTTTTCAACTTTTGCCCCTTTCAGAAGTCGACTGCCCGATACGATTGAAACTTTTGGATCCTGAAATTTCTGCTTAAGATCTTTAAGATGTTTCAGATCCGTTGCGAGATCGACATCCATATAGCCCACGATCGGGGCTCTCGGCGCAAGCCAAGCTGCTTTCAACGCTCGACCGACTCCGCGTTCACCGACCGAGAGAATTTTGAGTTCAGGGATTTTTTGCTGTAAGGCGGCTCCGACTTCAAGGGTTCGATCGGTCGAACCGTTATCGGCGATCGTGATGCACGCATTGATGTTGTTTTCTTGGCAAAACTTGGCGGTCTCTTCGACGCCACGAGAAAGTCTTTTTTCTTCATTCAAAGCCGGAAAAACAATTTCAAAATCCCAGTTCATAAGCTCACTTGTCGGCCCGAGCGAACAGACTTGCGGGCGGCT
Source organism: Bdellovibrionales bacterium (assembly GCA_043746635.1). Lineage (GTDB taxonomy): Bacteria > Bdellovibrionota > Bdellovibrionia > Bdellovibrionales > JAMPXM01 > JAYTQQ01. Next base: position 2,869 of record JAYTQQ010000214.1, read on the forward strand.
TCGATGATGCGCATGATTTCAATTCCCTGATCGATCCCGATGAGGCGTGATTTTTTGCCAGTTCGTTTGCAGCCGGCAACGTGCTCAAGCATTCTTTCAAGAGCATCTTTGCCTTTCGCGGGACCAAAAGATTTCTGGATTTTGACCGGCCCCAGTCGGGATTCTTGGCCATAGCCAAACTTGTACTTCGATTCGGTAAACACCGATGGAGCCATGTCTTGCCACGCAAGAATTTTATTCGCTGTCATGACGCTCATAATTTTTTGCTTCTGGATAAAATTCATCGAACCAAAGAGTTCGACCGTCGCTTGCGATTTGAAGTTCATCTGCAGCGAACATTGATCGAGGCTATCGTCATGGGTCTTACTGCCGATGCTTCTGACATTCAAAGGCTTTGAATTCATCAAGGCGAGACTCATATAAATATCATGATATAAAAGTTCGCCCAAAACATCTGAGCCTTTTTGAAAGCGACCAAATTGAACGCGATGAGAAGCGATCGATTTAATTTTTTCGTTCGATGCGAGATTTTTAAACTTAAGAAAATCAGGATTAAATAAAAAAGTATGATCAACAAAAATTTGCGCACGCTTTTTCAAGGCGAGAGATTTAAGCATCAAGGCATCTTTCAAAGTTGGAGTAATCGGCTTCGTCAAAAAAATATCGCAAGATTTTTGAAGTGCCAAGCGAGCGATCTTCATGTGCTGATCGAGGCTCCCGAGAATAAAGACGATATCGACATCGCATTTGGCTAAGAGTTCTTCGCCGCGACGAAAGAGCCTTGCCGATCCGATATCGACGAGGGCTTGCGACCGAGAAGCTACGGCCATCAATTCAAAATCGGGGCTTTTCTGAATTTTCGAAAGTAAAATCTTACCCCAAAATCCAAGTCCGACAATTGCGCATGAGAATTTCTTTCGAGCTGCCATATTCTAGCTATCATGACGCAAGTTCGAAAGAAAAGGTAGTTTAAGAAAACCCCGCTGCCACTCGTCGCGAATGCATCGCATTGCCAAAGGGCAGCAGCCGACTTTTTTAGGTGCCTTTTCATCTCAAAGCCATGCAAACTTTCAGCATGGATTTTCGTTCGTATTTTCAGCTCAACAACAAACGCATTCATCTGAATAACGCCGGCTGCACACCGCTCACGACAAAGGCCACCCAGATCATTCAGCAGGCGGCCCAAGAACATGCCGAGCTCGGCTATCACGCGCGGCCCCTTTTTACCCGGCGCCTCAGCGAATCGAGAGCGACCATCGCAAAATTTCTTGGAACAAAACCTGACTACGTCGCCATGACCCAGAACTGTGCAACCGCAATTTCAACTGTGGCCCACGGGCTCAGCTATAAAAAAGACGACGAAATTCTCACTTGGGATCAAGAATATCCAAGCAACGCTTACATCTGGCACTCGGTCGCAAAACAATATGGTGCGAAAGTCGTCGTTCTGCAGTCAGAAAAAAACTTTGAGATGAATCTTGATCTGATGCTCGGCAAAATCAACAAACGCACAAGGGTCGTCGCGATTTCGTGGGTTCAAAGTGTTGCGGGCACCATCATCGAGCTCAAACCACTGCTTAAGGCCTGCGAAAAAGTCGGAGCATGGCTTGTCGTTGATGCCTTTCAAGGTCTCGGCGTTTTACCTTTTCAAATGTCTGACTATCCCGGCATCATTATCACAACCGGCACTCAAAAATGGATGTGCGGTCCTTTCGGTCACGGCTTCCTCGCCTTCAGTGATGATCGTTACCGAGAACTGAATCCCGTTCTTCAAGGTGCGATGACATTCGGCGGAAGTGATCAAACCGTCATCGACCAAAAGCCATTGCCGTCGGCGGCAAGATTTGAACCCGGAACTCCGCTCATGCTCACCGCTTTCGCGGCAGCCGCCAGCGTCGAATGCCTTCAAGAATTTAAAATCGAAAAAATCCGCGCAAAAAATATCCTGCTGAGAGATCGTTTGATTCTAGGCCTCGACAAACTCGGTGCCGAAATTCTCGGAACCCGAGACTCCAGCAATTCAGGTCCTCATGTGACGTTTATTCCGAGAAAGTCTCTAGCCGCGTGCGAGAAATCTCTTCTTGAAAATCAGATCTCTTATGTTACAAAAGCAAAGGGTTTCAGGCTTTCTCCTCACGCGTTTAATACGTTCGAAGAAATTGATCAAGCTCTTGAATGTTTCAAAGGTAAATGATGCAAACTCCAGAATTAAAATTAGCCGCCAGAGCAATCCGAAAAAAACTTTTAGATATGCACTACTCTGTGAAGTCTTCTCACCTCGGAACAGCATTGAGCGAAGTCGATATTCTCACTTACCTCTTCGGAACATTTTTGAAAGCCTCTGACCGATTTGTTCTCTCAAAGGGGCACGGCGCAAGTGGTGCTTACGCAACTCTTGATCACTTCGACAAAATGCCCAAGGGTATGATCGACACCTACTACAAAGACGGAACAAAATTAGCGGCCCATCCGTCACCACTCGCACTCGAGCATATGCCAGTTGCGACGGGCTCTCTCGGTCACGGACTCGGCGTCGCGGCCGGCATGGCTTTCGGTTCTCGCCTCGCAAAAACTCAGAAACAAGTTGCGTGTCTCATCTCTGACGGAGAACTCAACGAAGGCTCTATCTGGGAGGCCGCCCTTTTCGCAGGCCATCACAAACTTTCAAACCTCACGGTGATCGTTGATTTCAACGGCCTGCAAGGCTTCGGCAAAACTTCAGAAGTTCTAGGTCCAGAACCCGTCGTTCAAAAATGGAAAAATTTCGGATTCGAAACTCTTCGCATCGATGGCCACGATTTTGATCAACTTCGTAAAAGTTTCGCTGGAGCAAAACGCTTGAAACCTCTTTGCATCATCGCCGATACGGTCAAAGGTAAAGGCGTTTCGTTTATGGAAAACACCCTCGAATGGCACTACCTTAACATGAACGAAGAGCAGTATCAAAAAGCTGTCGCCGAGGTGATATCGTGAGAGTCGAATTCGTCGAGGCACTTCAAAAAGTAATGCGTGCTGATTCGCATTCTCTCTTCGTCACGGGCGATCTCGGATTCAACGCCTTCGAAGGAATTCGCAAAGAGTTCGGTGAAAGATTCTTAAACGCCGGAGCCGCCGAACAAAACATGGCGAGCATGGCCGCTGGTCTTGCGTTTGAAGGTTTTCATCCGTGGATTTATTCGATAGCACCTTTCGTGGCATATCGTCCGTTTGAGCAAACTCGCAATGATATCTGTTTGCATAACCTCCCTGTTCGGATCGTCGGCAATGGCGGTGGCTACACTTACGGAGTCATGGGCTCAACCCACCACACCCTCGAAGATCTCGGAGTTTTAAAAACTTTGCCGAATATGCATTTGCATTTTCCGTGTACGCAAAATCAAGTCGAAGCGCACGTTCAGCAAATTTCAAAATTGATGGCTCCGAGTTATTTGCGGCTGAGTTTTTCTGGATTTCCGTCGAATGCTTTCGCTTTAAAAGAAAATCCTCAGACTCTCACGCGTACTTATTCTGAAGGCGCAGAAGTCACCCTCATCGGTGTCGGCCACGCGGTTCAAATTGCTTTGACGGCTTTTGCTTCTGGCTTGATCGACGAGAGCAAAGTCGGAATTTTTGGAATCAGCAAATTTCCTTTTGATCTTGAGAGCGATCAAGATCTCGTGGAGCACGTTCGTCGTTCGCAAAATGTTTTAGTCATTGATGAACACTACCTCGCGGGAAGTATCGCTGAATCTCTCAAGATGCATTTACCGAATGCCGAAAGATTTCGAGTGCTCGCTCCCATCTATAAAAATACTCAGGCCTACGGCACACCAAAGTTTCAGCTCATTCAGGCAGGCATGACCCCTGAGGATGTCTCGTTTCTGTTGTCCAAGTAAAAACAACTAATAAATTCACAAACAAGCTATCGAGAGGTCACGATCCCAGATGCCCCCGGTGGCGGATGCGGAACTAATTTCTCTTGACGCTCGGCCACCCGCACGACATCTGCAGGTGCTTCAACTTCTCGAAGGAGCATCACCACTCCGGTAAGAGCGCGAGCCCGAGAAACAATTGCGGCCGCAGTTAAAACCAAAACCCGAAAATCAAAGACAAAACCCTGATGTTCGATCGACAGCAAAGCAAGCCGGCTTTTCCAAGGGCGAATGAGCTGATTATAATCTAAATCCGGATCTGTTGAATCTTTGAGAATATCGCCTTCGTCGGCGAAAACAATCGAAGCGAGATCTGTAACGCCGGGACGAACGCTTAAGAGCTCACGCTCGACCGAAGTGTAAATATCGGTATCGCGCTTCACATTCGGGCGAGGTCCTACCAAACTCATGTCACCTAAAAACACATTGATCAATTGAGTGAGCTCATCGAGTTTATATCTGCGAATGAAATGCCCGAGCTTCGTGATTCTGCGGTCATTTGTGCCCGTCGAGTCGACTCCACTTTTGTCAGCGTTGATGACCATCGAGCGCATCTTGTACATTTTGAAAATTCTGTCGCCGAGACCTACTCGCGGAGCCACGTACAAGGGCGAATGATAATCTTGTAGCCAAACCATAATTGCGACCGGCACGAGGAGCGGGCTCAATAAAATCAAACCAATCGCAGAAGCAAGAAAATCAAAAGTTCGCTTGAGCATCTTAACTACGTCCGTAAAACATGCGTACCGAATGAATTATGAAGGCCACATCGTCATCGCTCACGAACATATTAATCGGAAGCATCAACGAACGCGCCATCACTCTTTCGGTCACCGGCAACGACTGCGAAAATCCTAGCTCTTTAAATTGGTGAACGCCTTTGCCACCCCATTGAATCAACGTGCCGATGCCGCGACTTGCCAAAAATGTTTTGAGTTCATCGCGACGCTCAAACTCCACCTCGTAGTTTTGGTAAATATCAAAGTGATCAGCATTCAACTCCGGCGCTGGAGGCAATAAAATTTCCGGAACTGAAGACAAACCTTCTTGATACAACGACGCAATTTCGCGACGACGCTTCATCACTTTGGGATAATGTTTTAACTGCGCATCGAGAACGGCCGCGTGTAAATTATCGAGGCGAGAATTCAAACCCCACGCGACGACGACTCCCGTTTTTGGATCACGACCATGTTCACGTAAGAGCATCATCTGATGGGCCATTTCGTCGTCGTTCGTGAGGATTGCTCCTCCGTCGCCGAAACATCCGAGAACTTTTGCCGGATAAAAACTAATCATGCCGGCTTTGCCGAAAGATCCTGCGACACGACCTTTGAATTTTGAACCGAGTGCTTGAGCCGAATCTTCGATGATTTCAACTTTATGTTTACGCGCGATTTCGCCGATGGCGTCCATGTCGGCAGTGCGACCATTGAGTTGCACCGGCATCAAGAATCGTGTTTTTGCGGTGACCGCCGCAGACATCGCTGCTGGCGAAACCATGTGATCATCTTGGCAATCAACCAACACTGGAACTCCGCCACACATTTTAACCGCCGCTGCTGTCGCGATAAAAGTGTGCGAAGGTAAAATCACTTCGTCGCCTTCGCGAATGCCCGCCGCTTTCAGAGCGATGATCAAAGCGTCAGTGCCGTTTGCGACTCCGATGGCGTGTTTGACTCCGAGAAAGCTTGCTAAGTTTTTTTCGAACTCGACCAAATCTTTTTGTAAGATGAAGGCACCGCGAGACAAAACATCTTCTATTCGGGCGCGAACATCGGCTTCATTTTGCTTGATGAGCGCTGAGTAGCGAAAAAATGGGATATCTCGTTTTTGATCTTCTAGAAAGCTGGGTGATTGACTTGCCATAATGCCTCCGGCAGATTATCTGAAACGAAGATATCGCATGGCAAGTCTTCGCCGCAAGGAGAATCGATGAATCAAGATCCACGTCATCTCAACAAGACTTTCTCGACCGACTCGATTCAATCTTACCTCAAAGATTATGTGCTTAATTTGCAACAGGTCTTAACTGAAGTCGATGCTCAGCAGTTCGAAAAAGTTTTGGAAAAGCTCAAAGAAGTTACCGCTGCCGGCAAAAGGGTTTACGTTTGCGGAAACGGCGGATCTGCCGCAATCGCCGACCATCTGTGCTGTGATTGGTCAAAAGGCACCTACTTCAAAAATCAGCCCACACTTAAGACTGAATCTCTCATCGCTAACACGGCACTTTTCACCGCCTGCGCCAACGACTTTGGATACGACAAATCTTTTTCAACCCAGGTCGAAATGTTTGGCGAAAAAGGTGATGTTTTACTAGCGATTTCTTCAAGTGGAAACAGCCCCAATATCCTCGAAGCGGTCAAAGCCGCGAAAGAAAAAGGCATGACCGCGATTGGCCTCTGTGGATTCAGCGGCGGAAAACTTAAAACAGAAGCCGATCTTTGCCTGCACGTGGCGTTTGATAATTACGGCCTCGTTGAAGACGCTCACCAAATTCTCATGCACGTTCTTGCGCAATTTTTCACCCTAGGAAGAAAGTAGCGTGCCGAGAAATTCCGAAAAACCTCAGCTCATTCACTTCTGCGTTTTGTATGGTGATTCAAAACATCTGCTGAAATTTTTTGAGAGCTACGCCAAACAAGATTTTGATTTCACAACTTGGAAAGTCAAACTCGTCCTCATCAACAATAATAGCGAAAAGAGTGCGAAGCCAGCCGACTTCAAATTCCCGCAAGGTATCGAGTACGAGGTTCTCACTCCGGGCAAAAATCTTGGTTATTTCGGAGCCGCGCAAATGGCTTTGCAGCAATTTCCTCACTCGCAATGGACGATCGTTTCAAACACCGATCTCGAATTCGCCACTCCCAATTTTTTCTCGGTCTTAAAAGATTTCAAGTCCACTCCTGATGTCGGAGTTGTCGCTCCCGAAATTATTTCGGACCTCACGGGGCGTGACCAAAATCCTTATATGAAAGAGCGACCGTCAGCTCGTAAGATGCGTTTCTTAAAATATATGTTTTCGACAGATTTGAGCTCGGTGATTTACCAAAGGCTCTCTGCAAGTAAGAAAACTTTTCGAACTCCAACCAAGAAGGCTGCGGCCCGTCATGCCCAAGCAATCTACGCTCCGCACGGATCTTTTCTGCTCTTTCACCAAAATTACTTCGTCAAAGGACTCGATTTCGAGCATCCACCCTTTTTGTTCGGCGAAGAAATTACGGTCGCCGAGAATCTGAAGGCTGCGAGACTGATTGCTCTGTACGATCCGGCGCTTAAAATTCGTCACCAGGAGCACCAGGCGACAGGCCGTATTCCCGACAAACGCATGCGGGGATTCATTAAAGCTGCGAGCCACTATATTGCCGATCGCTACTTTTAGGCAGATTTTTTAAATGAGGTCATGATTTTACAAAGTGTATCCAGCGATGGATTTCCGTCGTTGCTAATCGCCTCATAAACGACGGTTCGACTGAGTCCTGTGCGTTTACAAACTTCTAAAACTTTATGCGCCCGAACGTAACCAGAAAGAATCTCAACGAATGCTTCTTTATCGCCATCCATGAGTGTCTCAAACAGCGCTTTCTTAATCTCTTTATGATTTTTAAAGATTAATGACGGATCGTGACTCGAAAGCTCCAAACCATCCATCTTCATGAATTTTTGAGGCTGCTTTTTGAGCTTTTTTGATGTCTTTGCCTTGTCCATCTAATTGCCATATGTACGCTAAACCGTACAAAATATCAATGTTAATTAGCTTGTGCAACAAGAAAAGCTCTCTTTCGTTCGCCAAAGCCGGCC
>JAYTQQ010000215.1:0-6745 GCA_043746635.1 Bdellovibrionales bacterium
CCGGTGGTGGCGCGAAGAGACTAAAGGAGAACTAATGAAATAATCCGCAACCTGGAGTTGCAAGATCAAACTGGTTTAAGGCATTGAGGCAGCCGTAGATAAGGTAAGTCTCTTGACCGTAGCCTACACCTTGGGTCGCCGTTGTCTTGCCGTTCGCATCGACTTCACAAGGATTATCCATTGTGCATTTTTCGCCGTTTTCATTGATCGTGTTATTGATGCCGATCATGTTGCGGGTATTTGCTTCGATGATCGGAGAACCAGAAGTGCCGCCGATGACTTCGCAACCAGGGCGTGAGTAACGGATAGAATCTTTTTGGATCCAGCCAGCTTCGTGAAGTTGAAATACGAAAGCTTCAATGCTGCAAGTATATCCGCGTCTCCAGTAACCAGAGATCACCTGAATCGGAGTTTGAGGTGCTGGGTGTTTTGAAGAGAGCATGTAAGGATGCGCTGAAAATTTTGTTTCGATATCTTGGTAAGTCTCTTGGAGTTTGTAGAGAGTGATATCGGTACCCGTCATAGTTGAATAGATGGCTTCGGTCGCGTGAATCGTACCGACTCCTTTTGCTTGATCGTTAAATACGCCAAAGGTGCGGGTGCTTGGGACGTGATAAACGAAAGTCCCAGGTTTTGGCATTCCTTTATCGTAGCAGTGACCGTTGGTGAGAATCATTGCCTGATCCTTTGGATTTGATTTTTCAAAACGGATGATAGAACCTGAGCAATCATCAAGAGCGACGATTCCGTCAAAGTGATACGACGTATTGCCAGCAATCATGCGATGATTATCTGGTCCCTTCGGAAGTGGAATCGCAAATGCATTTGCTGCGAATAAAAATCCTATCGCTAAACCTAAAAAATTCTTCATAGATCCCCCATGTGTTTTTCGAACTTACACATGATGTCTCTATGAACATAATTTTGTAAACGAAAAACGGGCCGAAGCGCGCTACGTTATTGGCAAGAATAGGTGAGCGCACGAAGCTCGGAAAGGCCGTCTGGCTCTAAGGAAGATTGGCCCCCGTCAGAAAGTGCCGATTTAAAAGATTTCGTGAGCTCAATTTGGTGCGCTTCCGTTACTGAATACTGCGGCCCCGGAAAGTCAGACATGAAAACCGCGTTGGCAACGACTTCATTTGAAATCACCGAGTTCACGTCGCCCGTAAGCCGACCCGACGGCATGCCTCCAATGTAGTTAAAAGCGACGTCAGGCGCATTTTTACAAATGACCCGGAGCTTCGTCGGTTCCCAGCTAAATGCCACCATTACGATATTTTGACGTGTGAATATTTTTGAGATCGTTGCTCTGAATTTCGCATTCTGTTCAGAGGCAATATACTGCATCGTGATGCGTGTAAAATAATTTCCGCTCATTCCCATTTGTGAAATGCCTGCGCGGGTAAGGATGCCTTCATTTAAGAGGGCAGCAATCGTTTGCTGAGAGAGTTTAATCTTCGAAATGTTCTTCCAAGTGTCGTCGACCACGTCGATGTATTTGGTTCCTTCCGGAAAATTCAAAATATAAGAGGATCGTCCAAAGCTATTCGAAACGACGGGATCAATCGCAAGGTACATTCCCGGGCCGGCGTTGACGAGTTTCGTGTCATGGTAATCCGTATCCCAAAATGAACCTGTGAGGTGGGCTAAATCAAATTTTGCTTGGTTCCGTCTTAATTCAGTCGTGTTATACGTGGGCCAAAGATGATCACCCTGCATGGCCGCATTGAAATAATGATAAAGCCGAACGGTTTTTGCGAGGGTCACGATTCCGCCATGAGAATTTAAGAAATCGTTTTCGAGGAGCGTTTCAGCTAGAGAAAGAGTGGTCTCTTGCGCTTGAACCTTAGAGTTTGCCAGAGACACTAACAGAGACACTAACATAAAAAATGTAAAGGCAATAGTCTTGCAAAGCTGTTGATGTGAACCCATTTGAAAAATCCCTTTATATACAGTCTATTTTATAAAGGAGTATGGGGACGTTCTCAAGTTTTTAGGGAGGGCATGAAGATTATCTAAGAGCACCGACAATAATTGTCGGTGCTACAGCGTTTATAAGAGAATTAGCGACGGCTCACGATTGAACCAACAGCACCAGTCGTGTGGTACCAGCAAGCAGGGCGTGCGCCACGAGCGGGAGCTTCACAAGCACCTTGGTTTGGACCTGAACCCATTTTTTCAGTCTCTGATTTTTGGCAGAGAGCTGCTTGGAAATAAGTATCAAGACGGCACTGAGCTTTGGGGTGATCTGGATTCGTTTGAGGAACAATGGTTTTATCTGGAGTCCCGAACAAAACGTTTACGTTTCCTTCTAATGAACCCAATGTGCGGCCAAGAGCTAAGCCCGCAACTGAAGAACGCATGCACATTGCTTGTTGATTTTGATTTGAAAAGCTAAGGCCACACTGAGCTGTTACCAAAGGGTCAACAGATGCGTGAGTTGCCCAGGCTACGTTTGTAGAAAGTTGATCTAATACAAATCGAGCACATTTAGAAGTTGAATAGTAATCTGCTTCGCCTTCGACTGATGCCCAAGTGTCAGCAGCAAAACGTGGGTAACCACCAAGATGATGTCCGATTTCGTGACAAGCCACGAGCAAGAAGCCTTCGCGAGTCATTTCAGGATGGCGAGCAAGACCACCGAACATGTGAATGAAGCGAGCTTGAACTGTTTTACCAGTTGAATCTTTTGCAGGAGCGATATCAGCAAAAGCATTGACCGTTGGATCTGACCAACGACGTTCAATTTGAAAAAGACCAAAACCAAGGTTTACGAAAATAGGAGTGTAGACTTTTTGAACGAGATCCAAAATATTATTGAAATCCTGTTCGCTCATTTGTTTACTTCCAGGAATAACCGGAATGATCAAATGATTGGGTGGAAAGAAATCGCAATGAGCCGGAGCTTTTGCTTGAGCGACTGCATTGTTTGCAGAGGTTGATACGAAACCAGTTGCGAATACTGCTAGGCAGCTGACTAAAAGAACTTTTTTCAAAAACATTTATCCCCCGATGAAGTTTTATTACGTTCGTTACACAGACGAAAGGCTAGTCGAGAATTTTGATGCCTGACAACTGAATTTGTCATTTTATTTAAGTTCATGTTTAACTCTGATGAAGTTTTCAGCAAATGCAGGAGTTTTCCCTATGAGAAAGCAATATTGTTATGCGGCACAACTGAGATAGAAATTTGACCTCAACGAGGCTTCGATGACAATGTGCGAACTCATTATGGAAGCATTCGATAGAATGTCTTTTGTTAGGTATAAGTAATATTTTTGTGAGGCCTCTTGATATGCCTCGGTCCATTTTTTTACTCAAATTTTTTTAGCCTTCGGTGCAAGAGCTTCTTTACTCAAAGAAGGACGAGCCGAACTGAATACGGTTAAAGTTCTCGGCCAGCAGTCTTGTGCTTTGCTACTTGCACTTTGAAGAATGACTGCAATTGCGTCTGCAGCTTGATGACCCAGTAGATTGTATATCTGACTTAAGAACTGTGTTTGGTAGCTTGGACTTACTAAAGCTCACCGAGGCCAACGCAATGATTAAGAGTGGGGCGAGTGAGAGAGATGTGTAGACGGGTATAGCTGCAGCGAAGGTCGTAATATCGTGTCGTGTAAAAAAGGTCACAGCTTTTGAAATCTTAGTTTGGATCCATTTTAATTTTATGTGAGACAAGTGGCACTCCTTTTGCTTCATTGTATCGCAAGCTTCGTACCAAGTTTTCTGCCCAGATAAAAGCAAGAAAAAAGCTGGATTGTTGATCTTAAAAAGAGTAGTTTTTGTCGGCCCATGACCTTTTTAGTTTGGCTCTTTACATTTTTATCTTTACATCTCGAGGTTAAAGCAAACGAAACTTTTCAGCTTTGCACTGGCATTATTTTTTCACAAAAATTATCTTTTCGTTTTTCGGATGATGAAAAAAGGCTCGTTTGCGGTGACAAAGATCAAAAGCCTCTCAGCCATGCATGGGCGGATATTCCGCCTTCGCAAGCGAAAATTTCTTTACGGGCGATGCTCCAAGCGAGGGCTTATCATAATCCCGTTTTTGAAGAAAAAAACGGACTTTTAGATGTCGACATTGGTGCCCCCACCATCACAAAAAATATTTTTGTGAAAGGCGCACCCGAATCACTCGATATTAATCGCAAGAGAGAAATCAAAGGAGAGAAGCTCACTCCCAGTAAGCTCAACGAACTCCAAGACTGGGTGAGTTTTGAACTCAAGCATTTAGGTTATCCTTGTCCTGAAGTCGAGGTCACCGCAGACGACATCAAAGGAGATATTTTAGTTCAGGTCCAGCCAGGGCTTCGCTCCCGCATTCTTTCGATTGACGCCGATAGCGTTGGCGATCTGCACCCCGGTGTCGTCAGACGCTACGACGCTTTTCACGTCGGCGATTATTTTGACATTTGGAATGTCGTATTGACCGAACGAAGAGCCACCGAAGACGATCTCATCGTAGGAACTCACATCAATCGAAATTGTACGAACGAAGGCATGACCCTTTACCAAAAAATTCAGCCGGGTCTGCCAAGACTTTTTAAAGTAGGGGTGGGTGTCGACACCGAGTTGGGTCCGTCTTTTCAGGTGTCGTCGCACTATAGTCGAATGAACCAGAGAGGGTCATCGATTGAGAACTCACTGACTGCTTCGTTTCGCATTCAAGATTTCATTTCTAGTTTTAATTGGTATTTTTTGAAGACTCCATCTCGGTTCTACCTCAAGCCGAGCTTCGAAATAAAGCGAGATAAAGAAAATCAATACGAATACGTTCAGTACATCGCAAGTTTTTTGCCGACAATATCTTGGGACTCTGGAGAAGACCGTTGGGACGCCAGTCTTGGACCTTCCTATGAGGATGATCACACCGTGGTCGGTATTGGTCCTAGCGATTCACGCAATACCTTCTTAAATGAAAGCTTGGTCGTTGCCTCTCACGGCTACGAATATTATTTTTCAAATCCGCAGGCGGGATATAAATTTTCTCTGACGAGTCTGTCGAGTAACAAAACTTTTGCCTCTTCCGTGACGGCGAGTAAGGTGAGCCTATCTGGAGAGGGCCTTTTAAATTTAAGAAATTACGCTCCGCCGACCTTAGTATTAGGACTCCGTGGTCTTCTCGGCACAACCTATTCTCCTAATGGTGCTTCGGAGGCCGCAAACCTTCCTCTTTCGCTACGAAGTTTTTTAGGCGGAACTCAAGATCTCAGAGGATTCTCGAGACAAGAGCTTCCTCGGGATCGGCCGACTGGTGCAATGACTGAAGCCTACGTAGGAGCCGAAGCGAGGTTTCCGGCGCTCTTACCATACGGACTTCAGCCTTATACTTTCGTGGAGGGTGGAGTGTTGGGCAGTGAGCCTGCAACATTTGAGTGGCCACTTTATTGGGATCCAGGCCTCGGTCTGAGATGGGCATCGCCAATTGGATCTTTTCGTGGTGAAGTAGCACATGGGTTTGTTGATGCTCCGGGACCGAGCAACGTGACACTTCAATCCGATTGGTCCCACTGGCAGTTTTATATTTCTTACGGAGAAGAATTTTGATCAGCCTCTTAAAGCTCATTCTAAAAATTGCCGGCGTCGTTATTCTACTTGTCGCTGGCTTGACATTATTCGTCTTGGTTAAACCTCAGTACGTTGTCAACGAACCCGTTTTTAGAAAGCTCGCACCCTTCATGGCAGATTTTGGATATAAGTTCAGCTGGGACGAAGGAAAGATTCAAATTGAATCCCCTTCTTTTTTTGAAAAAACGATCGACATTCATTTTAAGAATTTTTGCGTCGACATGGTTTCGGTTGAAGCCAGCGGCTGTTTTGAAGAAATTCATATGGCCGCGACCCTTGATTTTAAGGGACGAAAATTTCACTTATTGGATGTCGGCCCGATTCAGATAAAATCACAGAAATTCGAAATGAATTTGAAAGCTTCGAAACCATCACCGTCAAGCCGTCACGGAGTGTTTTCAGAGATCATTAGCTCAGAAACGAACTATCACGATTTCAATTTAAATCTTAAAAATATGAAGTATATTTCGGGCGAGTCGGATTACGACGCGAACATTACGATCAGCGATAACGGAACACTCGGGCACGGTAAGCCTTGGGCCCTCTCGGGATTTTTATCTGCGCAAGATCAGAAGCGAAAGGCGAGTATCTCGGGCCAATTTAAACTAGAGGGGCAAAAATATTTATTCGCGGTACCTTTAAAGTTGGTCGCAAAAGTAAAAGCCGAAATGGGCGACAAACTGAGTGCAGATGCATGGGTTGACTTGCAATTTTTAAGAGAAGAAGCGGCCGAATACCAAGTGCAAATCGACTTTCAAGACGGAAACGAACTGGCAATTGAATCAAGGTTGAAAGGTTTGCTCGACGGAGATCAAACCAAAGGGCAAATTCACGGAACGATCACCGCGGACGGCTTTAAAGTTCCGATCGGTCAAGAAAAGGATTGTAGCTACGATATTAATTTTGACGGCGGGGTTAACGTGAGCTGTCCTTTTCAAGTGCTTCCGCAAAAACCTCTGTTGAAAGACCTCGACATTTCGAAAGATTTTTCGCAAATTCATTTTATGACCGAACTCAGTCTCGATTCAGAAAATGGTTTAGGGGTTCAAGGTCCGTGGACAGGAAATGCCAAATTAAAAGTTCAAACTCTCGGCGAGTCTTCAATCAATATCAGTGGCGAACTCTCTTCTGAATTTTCAAAATCTGCGTTGAATGCCGAACTCATTAAAAAACTCAT
>JAYTQQ010000216.1:0-7357 GCA_043746635.1 Bdellovibrionales bacterium
AATAATTTCTTCACTGGATGTAATAACAAGCGCCTCGATCACTCCTTCGAGTTCTCGAACATTACCTGGCCATTCGTACGCCTCAAGCTCTCGCTTGAGTTGAGGATGAAGTTCTTTTGAGAGACCATGTTTTTTTGAATAAAATCGAGCGAAATATTCTGCAATCGGTTGTATATCATCTGGCCGTTTTGCAAGTGTCGGAACAGTGATCGTAAGCTTGGCAAGCCGATAGTAGAGATCGCGCTTAAAAGTGTCGTTAGCCATCATCTCATAAATTATGGGTTTTGCGGCTGCGACAATCGTGACATCGAATTTAATTTCTTTACCGGCGGAGTCGCCAAGCCGACGACACTTCATTTCCTGAATGGTTCGTAAAAGCTTTGACTGCGCTTTGAGACTCAAACAATGGAGTTCATCAAAAAAGACGACGCCGCCATTTGCCGCCTCAAACACTCCGACCTTATCTGAGTCAGCACCCGTATAGGCACCTTTTTTACAACCATAGAGCGCTGTCTCCAAAAACTGCTCTTGGCCTTCCGTAAACGCCGAACAATCCACATCAAAAAAAGGTCTGCCAGGAATCGCAAAGGACTTTGCAATAAACTCTTTTCCGGCTCCAGTTTCTCCGATGATCAAAAATAAGGAGCGAAATCGCCGGATCTTTTCAACATTTTTTACAATCGCGTGCAGCTCGCGAGATCGGCCATAGATTCCGAAGGCGCGAATATCAGATTCACGTTTCAATTCATCATCCAGACTGTCTGTGAACTCGAGTCGTGGCTTTATCTTTTTAAGTAACTCGATTACCGGCCCGGTAATACTTTCGGGCTCACCACCCTTTTGAATAAAAGTGCGGCCGGCTCCGGTTTTTAACATTGAAATGCAATATTCGAGGCTATCTTTACCGCTTATAAAAATAATCGCTTGATGAGGATTTTGTCGCAATATTCTTAGTGCTAGATCAGAGCCGGTGATGTCGAGGCCTTTGTATTCAAAGTCCATCAATAGCAAATCAAAATCCATTTTTTCATAGTTGTATATCTTGATTGCCTCAGCTGGGCTTGTAGCAGTGACCACGTCAATGTTTTCACGTCGCAAAATCTTCTTGGTATTCGCCAAATACAATTCATCGTCATCTATAACAAGAACTCGCGACCCCATGATCCCTCCCCAGAATGACGCTTAGAGGCAATAGCAAGGCCAATTAAAAGAACCGCCGTATATCAATGCCTTCGATTTGAGAACGAATGCTAGAAAATGATGGGTAAAATTTGTAATTATATTTTCATACCATGGTGCGAAACGACCCTACTCGGGCCGCTGGCTTTTTAGCTCGAGGGTAACTCTTAGCGATTTCACTTTGCGAAAAGTTTCTCGATGGATGGGTTTTCGAGCGCCGGGCTTTTGATATAGACCGTAGAACTTCCAATTTGAACAAAACCGATCTTACCCCAATGACGGCAAAGATTTTTGAATGCCTCTGCCTCGTTCTTCGAAAACTGATCATATCCCATGAGCTGAAGTTTTTCGGCTTCCTTATGGCGGTAAGGACCAAACTGCAGAGGACATGGCCTCAATGCAATATATCCACAGCCGTCTGAGAAAGATTCTATTGCACGAAGAGCAAGGATAAGTCCTAGGTTCAATCCGCGAAAGTCTTTTAAAATCTCAACTCGATCAACAATCAGCAGATCCGTACCAAAACCTGGCTCTACAATATTCTGAAGATTATCCGAAAAGTCGTCTTCATTAAAAAGATTACTGTAATAATCCGCCAATTCCGAGTCTTGGCTGTCAAAGATCTGCCAAATGGATTCGCCTTGTTCGAGAGCTCGCGCGATTTCGATTCGATAAACAAAGATTCGGCCAACTGGGATATCAAACTTTTCCGTATTTTCGTTAAACGCTCGCAAATGCCCAGTGACCTTTGTAATAAAATCATTAAGATCGTCATCCAACAACCGACGGTGAAATGAAAATTTAATTTCAAAGTCACTGAGTTCAAGAGAGCAATCGACGTTCCGATTGACAGACTTATTCACCATCGATTTCACGGAACCTCACAAATGACTCCATTTTAAAATTTACAGTTAAATGCTATATACAACCTTAAAACTGACAATGCACGCCGCTTCAAAATTCAACTTTTGATTGATCGTGAGCGAGCTCACTTCGTTTTTAATCTTAGTTCAAGAACTTCGTTGCCAACATAACTGAAATTAGTTACCTGATATAAAGGTAACTCAGCGAAGACAAAAAAAATGCACTTGAAATTTCACACGCGTTAAAGGGAGTGATTTTGAACGACTCAGCATCTAGCGATGGCAAAATTTCGATGTTGCTCAACGCACTTGGTGGAGATTTCACAAGAGTGAAGTGTTTTCAGTGTGGCGAGCTAGACTTTCTTGTTCCATTAGACGAGGCCTTTGACGAAGTTTTCTTGGCAAACTATCATTGCGATAAATGCGATGACTTGCAAAAAGTTGTTAATCCGGGATCGGTGTCCGAGCTATGACGATGAGCCGTGGACTGAAATTCAGTGTGATTTGAAGCATTAGGTCGGGTCCAGAAATCTGAGCTCGAAAAAATGGTTTCAGTTCGCACCCGAATTGCCGTGCTAACGTTGCTTCACAAAATAGTGTTAAATGACCACCTCAGTAAGTGCAAAATGAATTCTCCCAATGAGATTGAGTTGATTTTGAGAGTACAAAAAGTTTCGAAAAATATTTTCTACGGTCAATTGCTCTGATAATTGAAGCGTGATTTTCCTAAAATTCGCTAGAGATCCTAGACAAAATTCTCTCTCAAATTTTGTCTCGTAAACATCTCAATTTGGAAGCCCAAAATTACCAGCTATAAAACAAGTTTTCATTTCACAATCACGATCGCCCTCTGACTTATTAAACGGTAGATCAATCACTGTGAAAAAGAGACCGGCATTCGAGGTTCGTTGAGGATTGTGGCACCAACAAATGACGAGAAGAAGTGTCCACTTTTTCCGCGTTGAAACCAAGAAACCGATCTTTTATCGTCCCGGCAATCATTTTTGCAGTTTCTAATCGATGTCTCAGAGTCACTTCGAGCATCAACTTACCGATTGTCATGGACGATCCCGAGAGTTTCAAAAGCTGACTAAGAGCAGTGAGGCCCCTGCTGAATGAACTAATCTCTGGTTTCAATTTCACGCCCTTTGCCATCGACCATCGAAGCCATTCACCAGCATATAAAGGGCCGTCCTTCATGTGAGCATCAATTTCAATTACAAGGTTCTTCTTTTCAATTAGATTTTCAGAAGTGTTCGAGAGCGCTAAAATATAATCAGCAATTAATAGACTTGAACCCCGGTTTGATTTGGCTACCAAACCTAATTTCATTATTACGGATCGATCTTGCGTACTCAGTGTCGCGGCCATTCCGAAGTCAAGGATGCCTACCTGTATCGTTTTTTGATCTATCCATTTGATTTTTATATTACCTTGATGCATATCCGCGTGCAGAAATCCGTCAAAAAGCGCGACGTCTAACCATTTTTTAAGTATTTCTTCCGCGACGATGGGAGCTAGATCTGGATGTTCACTCTGAAAATTATCAAACTTTTCGCCCTCAAGCCAAATAGAGTCTATACGTTCTGAATGAGGAGCCACGAGTGTTTCAGGTACGACAAATTCAATGCGAAGTTCATTTGGGGCGATCACGGTGGAGTGATATTTTTCTTTTCCCAAAATTTGATTTCGGGAAGTTAGATCAAGATTCAGTTCATCTGTTGCCATAGTCACGATGTCGTCCACAATCGGTTTCAACTGAGGAAAGTTGGCCCTTTGCAACACCCCATCAGAATCGATAATTTCGGCAAGCCTGACAAGCCGAGGTCGCTCAAGCTCTAGCGCTTTTTGAATGCCCTCTTTCAGGGGTCTAGAAGCAATAGTGGTTTTGTTTCCGAAAGGGTCAATGGCCTGTCCTCGATAGGTTTGGGCCATGGTTCCTACCATAGGAGACCGATCAACTTGCAGATCGGTCCAACCTTCTGGAGGTGCCGTCAATCGTACTTCATCGATTTCCCATGGGGTTGCTAGGCCAGAATCTTCTACTTGAACAAATATTTTCTGAAGTTCTGGCGAAAAGCCTTCACGTCGACCAAGCACTTGAAGCAATTTTTGCATGAGTGGCCCCGAGTGCAATACCATCAATTTAAATATGTCGATAGACGAATCGAGGTCCGGGCGCTCAATCATTCCTTTCAATAAATCGGTTGCCATCTCGTCGGACATGTCGTCGTAATAGTTTTCTATTAGTATTTCAAAAAATCTTTGGTCGGCAGCTTCTTTAAATTGAATTTGGCCAGATTGAACCATCTCCTTAGCTATATTTTTGAAGCGCAGAATTTGCTCGTCAAATTTCTTTTCTATGGGCTCTATAAATCTAAGCTTGTCACTGACAGACATCTTAACGAGCCGGTTACGATCTTTATCTGCGTCCTGAATTTCTCTTGCCAATAAATCTAATACAAAGAAACTCTTAAGATGAATTTGGGTCATCTGAGGATTACGCGGTAACGGAAAAAGTCGCGCTTTTAAATCGCGTCTCGTTTGATGAGGGGCCGATTTATTCGCCTCCCAAAGCCTGTCGAAAATTTCATTTCGTCTTTGCTCTTTCGATCCAACAAGTGTCGTAAGTGCATGGTCGGCCTGACTCAACACAAACTGATAACGTAATAGCTTTTCAGTATCGGAAATCACGCCTTCATTTGGATAAAACTGACTATAGTAATTGTTAAACTCAAGACTTTTTCCGTTGAGAGTTCTCGCAAAAGAAAAATTTTTGCTTTTTGCTGAATTTGGATCCAAGTTGTATTCGCATTCGGCAATGATCCATTTGAGGTTAGCTTGCTCAACGCGAAAATCCCGTTCATAATCAAAAAGGTCTTTGTAGAGCTCATAGTTTTCAAAAATCAAATGTTCCATGACATCTCGACTCACAACATGGATTGGAACTTCAAAGTCAAAGGTCCTGAGCTTTTCCAGATATGTTTTAAACTTCCTCAAAATCGAAATGGTCTGAATTTCAAGTAAAATTCTTGGTTTGATCGCGAGTTCCTTTTGAAACCTTATTTCATCTCGCATACGTGCGTATGGGCTTTCAAAGAGTTTAAATAGTTTTGAGACATCGTCCGCGCCCATTCCTAGGCTAACAGGATCGTGACGTGGCCCAAAGGGATTCTGGCTGGTCAATCGATTCGGTTGACTATAATACTTGTTGATTTCAAGAATTGCAGAATCAAAGCTTTGTATTTTTTCAGCCTCCGACTGATTCTTTGAAGCTAGCATTTTCTTTAAAAAATAAACTTGAATAACGGCATAGTCATACATTTCAGGTAGTTGCTTATAATAGCGATCAGTTACCTCTCCGATGTCATCGAAATACAATTTTCCGGTTAAGCTTCGACGAAATTTGATTTTTTCGGCAGCTGTCGCATCTCCCGTTGCCGCCTGTTCTTCTTGAAGAGTCAGCTCACCAATTAAATTTTGATCCTCATATCGTTGAAATCGAAATTGAGGATCATTTGTAGACGCGTGGCTTGTTAGGGCCCAGGCAAACAAACTGCATACTAAAAGGCTTTTTATAAATCGAAAAATGGGCCTCACTGAAACCTTTCAATATGCGGCTCTTAAGTCTGTCGCAAGCGCAATATAAAGTAATAGATGATGCTAATATCATGCCGACTTAAGTGGTCTTTTGTATTGATGGAATTGATTTAAGTACGAATTGAGGCAAGTAGAGTGGCTAACAATTATTGGCTACTAACACTTTCAAGTTCCTGTTGGCTATTTTATAGCTTTTGAAGGCGCGATTTTGGGTATGAAATTCGCTAATTAAAGAAGGAATAGTATTAAAACATGTGAGGCAATTAATTTTCCTATGACAAAAAAAATCAATTTGGCACTTTTTATTACTCTTCTGATTTTTAGTTCTCTCTTAAGGGCCGAACCTCCCTTTCTCTTGTCAAGAGAAGTGCCGACACAAATTTCACGCGTATTTGAGTTTACACTCATACAACAAGAGGCCGCCGCTCGAGGGGTTCGTGTTTGGCTTCGTGGGGAAGCTGCCGCTACATTTGGATATTACGTGAAATACGATTTCGAGCGTAGGTTAGGAGATTCTCGGTATCCTGAATCTCGATTTGATTTCGATTATACCAACATCTTCGAGTCGACCCAGTCGCTTGAACTCGTCACAGACGCAGACACGAAAACCCTGGATGAAATGATTAAATCCTTAAAGTTTAAGCTCGAGCATCTTCAAGAGGGCACCCGTCCCAATTGGAGCCTGTCATCAGTTTACAAATTGGAGCCAGGTAACAATTCCTATTCAAATGGACTAATCGAGCTGACTTCTGGCCAAGATCAACGAAGTGAAGAGTTACACTTAGAGCAAGATATTCAAAATGGCCTCTTGACCTTTAACAATAAAAGAAGCCCATCTACCGAATATTTTATAGAAGCGATTTTTGAGACTGTTAAAATGGCCTCAAGATTTAATGCAGATTTTGATGCTTCCACAAAGGCTGAAATAAAATCTTTGGTCGAAAGGATTGATTTTCAAGGCTTAGATTTCGGTTCACTGAATAGGCTTTCTGCGAGCGGGGTCAGAATATTTGAAAAGTCTATGAACTTGAGCGCAACTTATGAATTACTGAGACAGCTGGGTTTATTTGAAAAACTTTCGCTTTTAACTAGCGCCCATAATGAGGTTCAAAGGGGTCACGATCTAGGCTGGTGGCTTAATGCTAAACCTCTCGATTCGGGTATTGCTCGATTGGATTTCAACCAATATAAAACTCTTGGCGCCAATCGCGAAAAAGAAATTTTGCATGGAACCAGAAGTCTTGAGGCCTATGAGGCAATAACCCGTTCTCCAATAGGTTTAGTGAACGCTGTAGGACCACTTTGGGTTTCGCCAGGCCCTTTCGGAGAGCCTGGTAATTTTCCGTTTAAGATTCGTATGCGATTTATTAAACCCTCACAAGAAAAATTTATTGCGCGTAGAGCACTCAAGGGCTCCCGATCAATTCGAGTGGTTTGGGATCCTCTAAATTGGGATTTAATGAAATACTTGAAATTCTTATCTCTCGAATATCGTGAAAGACACACAGAAGGCTACCCAAAAAGCTCCAACTCGGAAGGGTCGTTACCAATTGACATTTTACAACTCAGACGAAAAATGCGTCGATACGTGAATTATATGACGGCGAATGAAGAGGCCGAAGCCTTACAGATAGTAAGGGAACGAATTGCAAAAATTGGTATGGGTTCTAGTATGCAAGGGCTAAGCGCCTCTCCAGTATTACAAGACATATTAA